>NZ_VMMW01000029.1:0-24183 GCF_013277425.1 Streptococcus sp. 79 | reverse complement strand
TGGTTGTTTTCTCAAAGTTTTGAAGGAGCTAAAGCAACAGCTATTATTATGAGTTTGTTGGAAACAGCTAAACGTCATCAACTAAATAGTGAAAAATATCTATCCTATCTTCTAGAATGTCTTCCAAACGAGGAAACTCTCGTAAACAAAGAGGTTTTAGAGGCTTATTTACCATGGAATAAAGTTGTACAAGAAAAGTGCAAATAAGAAATCTCCAGATTAGGAACTATCCGTGAGTTCTCTAGTCTGGAGATTTTTCAATATACTTCGTTATTGGGCGGTTACCAAAATCCTATATCTTTTATAATCCATAGCGTGTCACGACATCCTCATCTGTCAAGTAATTTCCAGCCTCAATCTTGGCATAACTTTCTTGAACTTCTGCTTGTAATTGTCTAAACAAATACTCCTTCTCTAATTCCTCTTCACTCAGTAAATCTACTTCATTTGTTACGGCAACATTCTTTAAAAATAATCTGAGTGCTGATGAAAGAGAGAGATTTTTTTCTTTTAACACTTCCATGGCATCATTTACTAATTCTCTATTAGCTTGGAAGGTCACAATCTTACTTGAATTCGCTATAGTCATTTTATATAATTCCTTTATATATTTTATTTATTATCTCACAATTATAAAGAAAGTCAAGGGAATTTGATTAGAAAATCCTAGTTTGGCTGAGCCAAACTAGGATTGTTTTGTCTTAAAATGATAATATGCACCAAGCATACCTGCTGTATTCTGGTGATGGGCAAATTCTAATCGTGTTTTTTCTGCTAAACTTGGTACCAAAGCCTCTTTCAAGGCTGTGCGGATCTTAGGTTTGAGGATAGCCTCTTGCCCCATGATACCACCACCAAGAATAACCACTTCTGGATTGGCAACGTAGCAAATATTTGCCAGACCTTTTCCTAGATAGTCTACCATGCGGTCAATACCTTCCATGCAGAGTTTATTGCCTTCAGTGGCTTCCTTGAAAATGCGTCGGCCATTCCACTGATCAACATCTTCTCCATGAGATGTTGCTACATACTCCACCAAGGCTGTGGTAGAAGCGAGATCCTGAAAAGCTCCATCTTGCATATGCATATACCCGACTTCACAGGCCGAATTGCTAAAACCATGGAAGACTTTCCCATCCATAATCAAGCAACCACCGATACCTGTTCCAATGGTCAAGCAAAGGGTGACACTTGCTCCCTTACCTGAACCAGATACTGCCTCAGCCAGACCTGCACAGTTGACATCATTTTCAATCTCACAAGGAATAGCAAAGCTTTCTTCGATTTCCTTCTTGAACTGGGTTCCTGCATAATTTGGAATCTGAGGTCCAGCGTAGAAAATTTCCCCCTTATCAGGATCCACCATTCCTGCAGAAGAAATGGCAACACCTGCTACTGGGCCTTTTTCTAAATAGCTGGCTACAATATCTTTGGTTTTTTGTAAGATATGAGGTCCACCCTTATACGCTTCAGTTGGCATTTCATGCGATTCAAGAAGTTGCCCCTCTTGATCAACCAAACCATACTTGATGTTGGTTCCACCTATATCAATTGCAACGTAGTGTGTCATAAATACCTCCTTATGGATTAGAGGAAGCGCTCCTTGGTTTCACGAATCAAGGCTGCAGCTGCTTCTACAACTGGACGATCTTCTTCCGTTACTGGCGTCAATGGTGAACGAACAGAACCAATATTCAATCCTTCATTGATCTTCAAGACTTCTTTAATGACACCGTACATATTTCCATGTGCAGCAGTCAATTTACCAATGATAGCGTTGATAGCATACTGTAACTCACGCGCTGTTTCTAAATCTTTATCCGCAATCAATTGGTTGAGTTTCAAGAAGAGTTCTGGCATAGCACCATAAGTACCACCGATACCAGCTTTGGCACCCATGAGGCGACCACCTAGGAACTGTTCATCTGGACCGTTAAAGACGATATGGTCTTCCCCACCAAGGCTGACAAAGGTTTGGATATCTTGAACTGGCATAGAAGAGTTCTTCACACCGATAACACGAGGATTCTTCAACATTTCGGTATAAAGACTTGGAGTCAAAGCAACCCCTGCCAATTGAGGAATGTTGTAGATCACGTAGTCTGTGTTTGGAGCTGCAGAACTGATATCGTTCCAGTATTTGGCAACTGAGTATTCAGGCAAGCGGAAGTAAATTGGTGGAATTGTTGCAATGGCATCTACTCCCAAGCTTTCAGCGTGGCGAGCCAGTTCCATACTATCTTTGGTATTGTTGCAAGCAACATGGGCAATAATAGTTAATTTACCTTTAGCAACTGCCATGACTTCTTCCAAGATTAACTTGCGGTCTTCTACACTTTGGTAGATACATTCACCAGAAGAACCATTGACATAAAGACCTTGAACACCTTTATCAATGAAGTATTGAACCAAGGCACGTGTACGCTCTGGACTTACTTCTCCTTGATCATCATAACATGCGTAGAAGGCTGGAATGACACCTTCGTATTTTTTCAAATCTGACATAGATTTTCTCCTATTATTTTTATTTTCTGCTAAAGCAGATTCTTTCTTTACTTCTTTAGTATACACTTTACCGAAAAGGCTTTCAATATCTTATAGACACTTAGATTTTAGTTTCTAGCTTATAGAATAGCGTTTGAAGCCTTTGAAAGTAGTTTCAGAAATAAGACTCCTATTGATATTTTGCGAAAATTTTCTCCATCAATCCAGTCTGGATAAAGACCAATAGTCCAAACCCAAAAAGTAGGAAGACTGAGCCACCTAAGAGTAGACTGAAGGCGGACAGATAAAGAACCATCACAATGAGGACAAGAATGGCTAACATGAGGAAGAACCAAGGAAAGTTAAAACTAGCCAAGATAAGCCCTTTCTGTAACACTTCTTTCCAAGTTAAATCATAGCGCGCAGCGATTGGATAGCTAGCCAGCATCATAATGGTAAGGAAAATAAGAATACCTAAACAAATAGCTTTAACCAATTGGAAGGGCAGAGCTGTTTGACCCCAGAAAAGATAGAGATCTGAAAAGGTAAGAAATACAATTCCTAATTCTAACATCCCCAACTGAAAACCTAGTTTCAGATTTTGCTTGAAAGATCTTAGATAGATTTTAAAAACAGGCACCCGTCTGCTCTTCTTAACTTCGAACATGGTCTCGTAGAGGCTGATTTTAGCCACTCCAATCGTCACGATGGGCAAACAAGAGACGACAAAAAGAAGATTGGCTGTCACGATGTCCAAGACTTTCTCACTAAAACGCATGAGAAAGTTGTCTGTATCAAATGCTGCCTTGATAAGGCTTACTCCTTTTTGTGCCATGTTTGCTCCTCCATCATTTTTCTTTGTAAACTGTTTTCTTTTTTGTCAGTAAAGCTTTCATAAGTCCCTACCATGAACAAATCTATTTTTTCTTTTTTCTTTTGGACTTTTTTCTACTTTTATCTATGGACATATAATCTATATATATCCCGGACAGCGAAGCAATTAAAATAGTACTCCAAGTATGCTCATTAAATCCATCTAGCCCTCCACGGATTATCATTGCAAGCACTGTCCAAGCTAACATATTCAATAAAAAAATACAAAGTGCTTTCAATAAAAAAATACAAAGTGCTTTCATTCTCGCATTTTAAAAGTTTATACGACCATTGTTAGGGATTTTATCATGTGCATCCCAAGCTGCAGCAATATTGTAGGCAAAATTACCATATACATCAGCTACATTCACAGCTATTTGTAAAATCCATCCAGAAATCTTGGTCAATAATCCTACTCTTGCTGCTGCAGTTGCAGCTGCCCTACTTAAGATCGAGCGCGCCATACTAATACCATACTTAGCCGCATAAGTACCTAATTTTATGTATTTACCAATCAATCCAGTCACAATGCCCTTAATTATCCAAGCCATCTCATTAACTGTAATTCCCTTTCCATCTAAGAAACTAGCTCTTGCAGCATACTTAGAAGATACCATTTCTAGCAATTCAATTTTACGTTCATCTGATATGTCTGGATAGACTCCTTTGCTATCTTCCACCAAATCCTTAATTTCTTGTTCAGTTAGCAAGTAATTTTGAGATAATTTTGCATCTATTCGATCCATTTCTGACTGTATAGTTTGGATATGCGAGACTTCATTCGCATACACAATTGAAGGTAAAATATTACTCATTAGCAATAAACAGACTGACAAGAAGATACCAATTTTTAAATATTTTATTCTCATTTCTCTACCTCACAAAGATCAATTTCATGGTAGAGTATTATCAAAGCTTTACAAAAAAACAATTCATCCTATTTTTAATCAATTAAAATTTTAAACAAATACTTGCGAACTTGATCTTCCATACCTGCATAACCATTTGGTTGATGTGGCTCTCCTGGGAAGAAAATCGCAAAATTGTGATAACCCAATAAGAGTGGGTAGTGTTCATGACAATGGACAAAACCAATGTCACTTGCTTCGTCAAATGCTACTGCCTCGTCTTTGATACGTGAACCGTAGCTCGAATATTCATGCCCTTCTACCAACAAATGCAAGTCTGCATAGTTCTTGTGATGTTCAAACTGGTCATTTTCAGCTTTATTTAGGACATTTTCTTGAACAACTAGAAAGACCTTGTCACCATCAATATCATATTTTCCTAACTCGAATGAATCTTTACGATGTTCATAAAGATAATCAATTGCCTTGTCAAGATTGGGATGAATCCCTTTATAGAAGCTAATATTTTTCAAATCGTCAAAAATCATACTCTTTCCTTCGTTTCTGATAGTTAACTAAAACCATTCTTAAGTTGATAAGTGTCTGACAAAATCTCTAAGGTAAGCAAATACCCAACATTTTGTAGACACTTATAACCTCTATATTCTCTTATACTCAATGAAAATTGAAGAACAAACTAGGAAGCTAACCGCAGGCAATACTTAAGTATGGCAAGGTGACGCTGACCTAGTTTGCATTCGATTTTCGCAGAGTATTATCCTTTGACCGCTCCCATAGTAATCCCTTGTGTGAAGGATTTCTGGAAGACTAGGAAGACTGTTACAATTGGCACGGCAGCAAGGGCAGCTCCTGCCATAATCAAACCATAGTTGGTTGCCATTTCAGCCTGCATGGTCGCAACCCCAAGTGAGATGGTCAAATTGTTACGTGAAGTCAACATTACCAATTGCATGAAGTAGTCATTCCAAGTATTGATGAAGGTAAAGATTGCAAGGGCTGCAAACCCTGGTTTCACAATCGGGAAGGCTACGCTCCAGAAGGTACGAATCTCACCACAGCCATCAATCTTAGCTGATTCGAGCAATTCTGTAGGGATATTTTCACTGAATTGTTTCATGAGGAAGACCCCAAATGGCCATCCAATCAAAGGCAAAATAACTGCCCAAAGAGTGTCATGAATTCCCATGAAGTTGACGATACGTACCAATGGTACAAGGACAACTTGTTTTGGAAGCGCCATAGCAGCTATAAAGATAGCAAATAGAATGCGTTGACCATAGAAACGTTTTTTAGCCAATACATAACCTGCTAGAGATGAGGTTGCACAGACTAAGAACATGGTTACCAATGAGATAAATACTGAGTTCCACATCCATTGCAAGGCAGGGTTCTGCACCATAAGTTGTTGGAAGTTTTCCATGGTTGGCATTTTAGGGAACCATTGTGGCGGAATCATAATGGTATCAGGCTGTGACTTGAATGCCCCTGTCAAAATCCAGTAGAATGGAAAGATGAACAGCACAGTCAACAAGAGCAAAATGATTGTTGAAATAACAGTAAAGGCTGTTAATGGTTTTTTTTCTGTAGATTGCATAACTGTCTCCTTTCTTTAGTATTCTACGTCGTTTCCAAGTACTTTAAATTGAACAAAGCTTACGATAGCAATCATGACTGCCAAGAAGACACCAATGGTGTTGGCATAGCCGTACTCTGTCAATTGGAAGGCTTTTTCGTACAGGTAGTACATCAAGGTACTTGTTGAGTAGTTTGGACCACCAGATGTCAAAAGCTGAATCAAGGCGAAACACTGGAAGGAGTTAATTGTTGTGATGATTGCAATATAAAGAGTTGTTGGAAGAAGGCTTGGCCATTTAATCTTCCAGAAAACTTGAAACTCAGTTGCACCATCAACACGCGCCGCTTCAACCAGTGAATTGTCAATATTCCCCATAGCAGCGATATAAAGGATGATTGGCTGACCAACTGAAGTGGTCAAGAGAATAATCATAATCGCCATCAATGCCCAGTGCTTATCACCAAGCCATGAAATGTTTTGAGTAATGATATGACTTGATTTAAGCACAAAGTTGAGAATTCCTGATAATGGATCATAGATCCATTTCCATACAACCGTTACGGCAACACTACCTGTTACAACAGGAAGGAAGAAGACAAAACGGTAGAAGGATCTGGCAATGGCATTTTGGTGATAGGTTTGCGATGCTACAAAGAGTGAGAATAGAACAACAACTGGCACGGATCCAATAACCAAAATAACTGTGTTAATCAGAGATTTTGCAAAGACAGGATCTTTAAACATACGGACATAGTTATCTAAGCCCACAAATTGGAAACTAGTCATAGAATAGTTAAAGAAACTTGTGATGAAGCCCATAATCATTGGTGCTAAAACAAAGATAATAAAGAAGAACAACACTGGTGCTAGGAAAGCATAGGAAATCACTGTTTCCCGCATACGAATTTTATTGACTTTCACAGTCGGCACCTCTCTTTCAAATAGAATAATTTTTTGACTTTCTTGAACTGTTTTAAAATCAAAATGAAATTTTTTATGATTCGCTTATGTAAGAACTTCATTTTAATTTCGTGACAGTTTCTTACATTTTAAACAAAAGCCCCCTTTTCTTACACTATCTGTGTAGAGGGAAAAGGGGGTATACACTCTTAGCTTCTTTAAAAACTACTTTTTATAGAATAACTAAGGACTATTGTTTCATAGCTTTTTTGATTGTTTCGTTCGCTTTTTCAGTGAAGGCTTTCAAAGCGTCCGCTGGTTTTTCGTCACCATTTGATACAGATTGCAACATTGGGAACCAAAGTGTTCTCATTTCAGCAAATCCATCAATAGTGTTGTAGTATGGTGAGTAGTATTGAGTCCAGCCGCTGATTGTTTCCATGCGTTTGTCTTCATAAAGTTTTCCAAATGAAGTACGGACTGGGAAAGCACCTGTACGAACTACGTCTTTAGGTCCCCACTCTTTGTCATCTGCGATAAACTGGATGAATTTCTTAGATGCAGCGACTTTCTTGTCGTCTTTATTGTTGAATACTGCAAATCCGTTTACAAGGTATTCAAGAGCTGGTTTACCTTCGTCTGATGGGAATGGTACTTCTACTACTTCTACCTTACTTGCTTCTAACAGTTTAGCTTGGATACCATTTTGAGCTGGTGCCCAAAGGGTTGTGTAAGATGTTTGACCGTTGGCAAAGTTTTGGATATCTGCCCCACCGTCAAATTGTGAACCATTATTGAGCAAATTGTCTTTAATCCAGCCAGTTGCTTTTTCAAGACCTTTGACGAATTTAGGATCATCAGTTGTATATTTGCTAACTTTTTCATCTGTTACAGAACCGCTATAAAGGTTAGAGATAAAGGCACGTGTTCCTTGGTCTCCCCCTTGACCAGAACTGAACAATGAACCTGGTGTGTAGCCCTTGTCTTTAAGTGCTTTCAATACTTTTTCAAAATCATCAGTTGTCCAACCTTCTTTTACAAGGTTTGCCACTCCAGCATCTTCTAGCATTTTCTTGTTCATTGCCATGTAGAATGGGGCAGAACTAATTGGATACATGTAAGCCTTGTCTCCAGCTTTACTTGCTTGTATGATGTTTTCGTTATTGACATCTTTAACAAATTCATCTGTGAAAAGGTCGTTCAACTCAGCCAATTTACCATTTTTACCGTATTGGATGATACGTCCTGGTGCGTCAAAGAGTACGTCCGGAGCTGTTCCTGCTTCGATGGCTGTTGTGATTTTTTCAGGGCCTGACTTGAAGTCGATGGTTTCCAATTTCACTTTTACATCTGGATTTGCTTTTTCAAACGCTTCGATGATTGATTTTTCATAAGTTCCAACACCGTCACCAGCTTTTTCTTGGGTAAATACTGGGAATGCCCACCAAGTGATTTCTGTTTTGGCACCGTCACCACCTGATTTACCAGCATCTTTATTTCCGCCAGAATTGCCACAAGCAGCAAGACCAAGAACCGCAGCACCCGCAAGTACTGTACAAGCTAATTTTCTAAATTTCATTTGTATTCTCCTATTTTATAAGCGTATCCAACTTGGATAATGAGTTCTTTGCATTTATATACGTTTTCATTTTTTCCTACTCATCAATCACTCTCCTCTATTTTTTATTAAGTCAGTAAGTACTTAATCATCTACACCTAAAATTTCATTAATACTATTTTTATATAAGATTGCTTTTGCTCCATAGATTGCTTGAATGCCACCCTTCACTTCTAAGACATCAACTGCACCAATTTGTTTTAAAAGTGCTTTATCAACTTGATTAACTTCTTTTACAGCTACACGTAAACGTGTCACACAAGCATCTACATCTTCTATATTATTTGATCCACCCAAGGCTCTGATAATTTGTAGGCTATCCTGTTTTAAATGATCCGCAGTATTTGAAGTTGAATCTGCGGATTCAGAAATTTCTTTAGAATCTACTTCTTCTCCTCTTCCTGGCGTTAGAACGTTGAATTGAGTAATGAACCATCTAAAAATAATATAATACAAAACACTCCAAATAAGTCCAAATGGAATCTGAAGAACCCAATTCGTCTTAGCGTTCCCCTGCAAAATTCCAAATAAAGTGAAATCGATTACACCTCCTGAAAATGTGTTTCCTATTGAGATATTTAAGATGTCTGCAATAAAGAAGCTGACACCATCAAGGAATGCGTGAACAACATATAGAACCGGACTGACGAATAGAAACATAAATTCAATTGGTTCTGTAATACCGGTAATAAAAGATGTTAAAGCAACTCCAAAAAACAAACCCGCGTATTTTTTACGACGATTCTTAGGAACACTATGGTACATCGCTAAACAGGCAGCCGGTAAACCGAACATCATTGTTGAGAAACGACCTGCAAAAAACCTTGTTCCTTCTGTAAATAATCCAGAATGAGCCGGATCGGCTAATTGAGCAAAAAATATTTTTTGAGCCCCAACCACTGTTTGTCCTGCAACAGTTTCAACACCACCAAGTTCAGTATACCAAAACATAGGATAAATCATATGATGTAAGCCTACTGCTCCAGAAAGTCTCATTAAAAATCCATATAGAAAAGTTCCAATTGGACCTGCCTGAGAAATATATCCACCTGTAGAAACAAGAAGTTGTTGGAAAGGTGGCCAAATAACAAAGAAGACAAAGCCAATTAAGATAGAAGAGAACGATGTAACAATAGGAACGAAGCGTGAACCTCCAAAGAATCCTAAAGCGGAAGGTAATTGAATATTGCTATATCGGTTGTGCAAATATACGGCAACTATTCCGACAACTAATGCTCCAATAACTCCAGTATCAATTGCAGATCCTTCTGCCATAAAAAGTTTTACCAGAGCTTTGATCGTTGCAGTCATAACTAAGTAACCAGTTACTCCTGCTAACGCAGCGGTTCCTTTATCTCGTTTCGCTAAGCCAATACATAATCCCACACAGAGAAGTAGTGACAAGTTACTGAATACAACCTCTCCTGCAGAGCTCATTACTTGGAATATCGATTGAAAAATACTATTGTCTAGTATTGGATAAGTTGCTATCGTGGTTGGGTTTGAAAGTGCACCACCAATCCCCAAAAGTAGACCTGCTGCAGGAAGTATAGCTATAGGTAACATAAAAGCTTTTCCAACTTTTTGTAAAACTTTAAATATAAAACTCCCCCCTCACATCTTATTTAAGACCAGCAACGAAGCGTTCTGTAATCTCTTTTGGTCTAGTAATAGCGCCACCAACAACGATGCCTCGCACTCCATATTCAAGGATTTGTTTGGCTTGTTCTGGTGTATGAATTTTTCCTTCTGCAATGACATCTACACCGGCATCACAGAGTTTTTTGATGAGTTCAAAATCTGGACCATCCACTTTTGGACTGTAGGATGTGTAGCCTGATAAGGTTGTTCCGACAAAGTCAATTCCTGCTTCGACCGCTGCCAATCCTTCTTCAAAAGTACTGGTGTCCGCCATCAAGAGCTGGTTAGGATATTTCTCCTTGACCTGACGAATGAACTCTTGAATTTCCAAACCATCGTAGCGTTCACGCTTGGTACAATCCAGAGCAATCACCTCGATGTCCAGTTCTGCCAATTCATCAACTTCTTTCATAGTAGCCGTGATGAAGGGTTCTTGTGGCGGATAATCTCGTTTGATTATCCCAATAATCGGAAGTTTGGTGACTTCCTTAATTTCCTTGATATCGCGAACACTATTGGCTCGGATACCGACTGCTCCACCTTGCTCAGCCGCTTTGACCAGCAAGGGAATCACCCCTCCCGCTTCTGTATAAAGCGGTTCATGAGGAAGAGCCTGACAAGAAACGATGATTCCATCTTTGATTTGTTCAATCAAGGCTTCTTTACTAATCTGTGGCATCCTCTTTCCTCCCTTTCTTTTTTCTTTATTTCTATGAGATTATTATACCTTAAAATTAAAACGCTTTCAAGAGTTTGTAGTATAATAGATTTCAGTTTCAAAAACTAGCCAAGTCAAACAGCTCCTCTAAAAGTACTTTCAGAGGAGCAAGTCGACCTATAATAGGAGAATACCAAAATTTAGTTTACAATTTCTGACAATTTTACTTTGCGATCTTCAAACATAGACTGGGTACAAGCATCTGCAGTAGCAATTGCTTCTAGGGCAGCTTCACCTGTCAAAAGTTTTGCAAATTCTTCTGATACTGGAGCTCCTTGCATAATCTCATGCAGATAGCGCATTTCTTTATCAATGACAGATGATAGCCATAATGGAGTACGTTTACCTGGTTTACCATAAGCAATTGCTCCATCCATCTCTGTACTATGATAGATACGAGTCCGGTCATCATCTTCTTCTTGCGATTCATGAATCAAGAAATAACTTTCTTGCCCATCTAGCTTAAGAGTTCCTTTACAGTTGAATAAGTCTAAGCGGATGGCACCTTTGCTTCCTTGGATTAAGACATAATGTTCACCCCAACGATAAGCTGAACCCCATTCTAACAAAGCAAAACGCTTATTAGAAAATTCCATATTGACAAAAATCATATCATCTTCATCACCGAAATGTTCACCTTCATGGGCCACATTTCCACCTGTCATGGTTACAGTTTCAGGCATGCCCCCCATAAGGAATTGAACGCAATCCAATTCATGGATGTGGTGATACAAGTGACCACCTGATTTTTCACGAATTTTTTTCCATGATACGGACGGTTGTTGTTCTTCCCAACCATTACGAGCTGTATGACAATATAGAACGTCTCCGATAACTCCTTGATTAATGAGTTCTTTTGCATGATGAACACCATTAAAGAAATTCATAATATGTCCTGCCATAAAGGTTACATTGTTTTCTTTACACGCATCTACCATCTCGCGACAATCTTGATAAGAAAGCGCAATTGGTTTTTCACAGAAAACATTTTTACCATGCTGTGCAGCCTTAATAACCGGTTCCTTATGAAGATTATTTGGAGTTGCGACGATAACACAGTCTACTTCATCGCTAGAAACCAACTCATCTAAGGAACTTGCTACTTTTGCTCCCAATTCTTCTGCAATCGCCTCTGCATTATCTGGATCATAGAGAAGAGTAATCTCTGCTCCATCATTTTTTTGCATGTAGCGAGCCAATTCAGCTCCAAAATACCCTGCTCCAACAACACCGTATTTAACCATGTTTTTCTCCTTTATTTTGTTAAATCATTAATTTCCAAATCTATATACTGAACTACATTGCTTAAATGCAATTCATTTCTCGACCACGAATCATATTTTTCAAACAGTACACCTATGTGATGATTTGGCAATTCTGTAATCGCAGAATAGGCATAACCATACGAAGGCAAATCAATATCATAGTGGTATTTCCAATCAATACTATCATCTTCTTTATTGACTAAACCGACAACTAATTGACCTCCCTTACGGCCACTTCTAGAATTTGGTGTACTCAAAATGACTGCTTCTTTTCCATCAATTAATTGAGAGTATTTAATTGCAGATACTTGTGTGCCATATGAAGTTTGTTGGATTCCATCAATATACGAAACTTTCGACCATGTTTCTCCAGAATCTCTACTAGTCATATAAGCTATCTTACCTGTAGTGGTTCTAAAGAATGTTCTAATCACACCATCTCTCAGTTCAACCATTTGTGCTTCTGCTGTTGCATTTTTAAACGGAATTGAAGCTGAGGATTTCTTCCATGTTTGACCACTATCATCAGAAATGAGATAGGTTAGTTCTCCACTAGTATATGTTGCAAAAATCAATCTGTTACTTGATTTTAATGCTAAACCTTGTCCGGGACATAAGTAAGTTCCATTATGTTTTTCTCCTAAGAACGGAGGCAACAACTTAAATTGTTCCCAACTCTCTCCTCTATTCTGACTAGTTGTCATTGCTATATAATTAGTAGGAGTCACTTTAAATAACGAATCTTTGTAGAAAACATTCATAGGGACCTGTTTTCCATTATGCCTTTCTCTTAAAGAGCCACTATCAAAATCAACCGAATATTGTTCGACTGTTAAAGACTTTCCTCCCTCCAAAACTTCATACTTATCATTTATAGTATAATTTGTAGGTTTATTAGTTGTTTCATCATAAACGACACCATTTTCTCTAACTGTATAACGGAAATCGTTATCTCCATTCTTCTTTAGTTTTAAATAATAATGACCATTTATTTCTTTAAAACCTGAGTCGGCTTTATTTGCATTATTATTTCCAATACCCGCAGGCATAACATCAGCTAGTAATATCGTTTTCCCAGATTTTTTATCTTCAACAATGGATGAATCTATGAATGAAGCACTTCCACTAATTTGACTATTCTTTAATTTATTATCTCGTGGCCAGTAAACTAACTGCTCCTCATAGTCATTAAACTTCATAGCAAAAATTGGCTCACTCCACGTTTTCCCATTATCATCACTATAAGAAGTGGCAATATTAATCTTACTTTTAGAATCATGAGTCCCACCATAACGTGCATCAATACTTGATAGAACTCTTCCACTACTTAATGTATATAGTGTCGGTATTCTAAAATAGTTAGCTTGAGTAGAATCTCCTGATTGGAAAATTAACTGAAATGGATTTGACAAGGGAATAGTTGAAACTTCCTGATCACTAATTGCTTTGTTAAATAGACTGATTTCATCAATACTTCCTTTTGCGAGGTAATGTTCCTTGCCTTCACGATTAACAGCTCCTAGTGTTGCCTTATCTATACCATTTATATTTGAAATTGGCAAAAATGTATCAACTGTTTCAGAGAACACTTCTATTCCATTAACATACATTGTGTATGTTTTATCTTTAGAATCAGATACAAATACTAGTGTATTTTCAACTGCCTGTCCTTTATGCTTTCCCCATAATGAAGCTGGTCTAGAAAATAAATAATTTATTCCCTTTTGGGCGTCTCTTATTTCTACACCTATCTCACCAGAATCTCTCATGAAAATTGAAAAGTAATTATTTTTAAAGCCTGCTTTACTATTAGATAGGCCAAACAAAGCTTGAAGAGAGTTTGGTTTATCTGCTTTAAATTTCATTACTACTGTCTGACTCTCTCCAGACAATTTATCTAATAACAAAGAGCTGATATCTATACTCTTATTGTTCAGTTGATATGAACCTCCTTGAAAAATAGGAGATATGGACAGTTGACCATAGTTTAATTCATTCGCATGAATCAAAGTGGGAACTCCCATTAAAAGACTAATGCCTACAACAGAAATTCCTAGTTTTGAATAAAGACCTCTTTTATTCATTTTTTTCCTTCTTTCGTCTACTTCACAGATCCTTCTGACAATCCACTTGCAATCTTATTTTGGATGACAGAGAAGAAAATGATTGATGGAAGAACTACAATAACAGACGCTGCCATCATATCTCCCCAGTCTAGTATTTCTGAACCATTAAGTGAACGAAGGGCTACTGCTACTGTCATCTTTCCTGTATTGTTAATCAAAATCAAGGCATACAGGAATTCATTCCAAGCATTGATAAATGTATAAATAGCTGTTGCTACAATACCTGGTGCTACAATCGGTAGCACAACTTTATAAAACGTTACAAATTTATTTGCACCATCAATTCGAGCTGCTTCTTCAATTCCAATTGGAACTGTTTGGAAAAATCCAACTAAGAGCCAAACTGCATATGGAACACTAAAAGATAGATAAACCATCATCAAGCCAAATAAACTATTTGTTAACCCAACTTTAGCAATGGCAATTGAATAGGGAATTGCTAACAAAATTGGTGGGAAAATATAGGTAATGACGAGTAGTCTCGACATGATTGCTCCCAATTTAGGGAAGAATCGAACAATACCGTAGGCTGCCATAGCAGAAATAATAATCGCAATAAGGGTTGTAGCTAAGGCAATGATTAAACTATTTCGAATGTTATCAATAAAGTGCAAATCGTTGATAACATGTATAAAATAATCTAATGTAAACTGTTCAGGCCAAAATCGTGTTGGATACTGAGTCAATTCCCCTTTCCCCTTGACAGACGATATGATAATCCATACCAATGGGAAAATTGCAACAATAGTCGCACCAATCAAGAGTGCATGTGAGAGAATATCTAAATAAATACTGGATTTCTTCTTCATTATTTTCTACCCTCCTTTTCCCACTTACTGATGATAGCAAAGTAGATAAAGCAAATCGCCATCAAGAAGATAAAGAGCAACACTGTAACTGCTGAAGCACGACCCAACAATTTAGTGCCCCAACCCAGGTTGTAAGCAAAAATTGGAAGCGTCGTTGTAGCATTAGCCGGTCCACCACCCGTAATAAGGTAGATAATGTCAAAGTTATTAAAGATCCATACAGTTCTCAAAACAACTAGAAGCCCTACAACTACTTTAATATGTGGAAAGACGATAAACTTGAACACCTGCCAACTTGAAGCACCATCTATCTTAGCAGCCTCAAATTGTTCTTCTGGTACTGTTTGCAAAGCTGAAAGCACATTAACCATAATCATCGGCGCTCCAAACCAAATGTTGATAAACACCAAACATAGGAATGCCCATGTACTATCTGTCAAAAATGCAGGTGTATGTTCCATTAAACCTAATTTTACGATTAGATTAGGTAAATAGCCATAAACCCCGTTTAGAATCCATTGCCAAGAGAAGGCAATAACGATTGTAGGAAATGCCCAAGGAACAATCAATAAGGTCCTATATAATTTCTTAAAGTGGCGTACTCTATGAAGAGCTAAAGCCAATACAAACCCTACTAAAACTTGACCAACTAATGAGAAAATGGTCCACTTAATTGAATTAAAGAACGCATTAAAGAAGTTGGGATCTGATAGCACAGCTTTATAGTTAGCTAAACCAACAAATTTATAATTGGGCATAATCAAATGCTTATTGGTAAAGCTATAAAAAATACTCGAGAAAAACGGATAAACAAAGAGTAATCCTACGATAATCATAGCTGGCAAAACAAATATCCAGCGAGTTAAATTACGTTCTTTAACCATTCTCCTTCTCCCTTCTTTTACAAGATTGGGCTAGAGCTTTTCAGCTCACTAGCCCACCTATTTTCTAGTCTTTTACATCTACTGAACAGCCTCAAATAAATCGTTTAATTGTTTTTCTGCTTCTTTTCCAGCTTTCATAGGATCTGTTCCATTTGTAATGATATCTTGGAACATTTGTTCAATAATGTGTTGGTTAGTCAACATACCAGCTTGTACACTTGGTCCATTTTCATAACCAATAGCAGTACCTTTTTTAACAGCTTCAGTAATTACTTCTTCAGCATGTTTAAATTTCTTACGAGTTTCATTTTCTTTATAGGCTGCAGAATCGCTAATCCCCTTAATAGTTGGCAACATACCTACTGGAGTTGAATCAAGGAATTTAATGTAGTCTTCTTCATTATAAAGTGATTCTAAGAATGCTTTAGCAACTTCTGGGTGTTTTGAATTTTTCCAAACAACCATTGGAATGTTTGAAGTTTCAATTCCTTGGTCCTTATCAGACTCTTTGATTTTTGGAATAGGATAAGCATCAATCGAATCAATCAATTGAGGACTGTTGGCATTGATTCCTCCAATATGGAAGCCAGAGTTAAAGTCAAATGCTGTTTTTCCTTGATAGAACAAGGTAGCTTGTTGAAGGACATTAAAGTTCAAAGAATCTTGAGGTGAGATTTCTTTATACAATTTAACCCAGTATTTAATACCATCTTGAGCAAGTTGACTTGTCAAATCCGCTTTAAGATCTTTTGTCAAGAGACTTCCACCACCACTACGTACGTAGAAGTTCAAGAAACGTGTTGCCATTAAGTCATTTGTTCCAAACGGAACAGATAAACCATAAACTCCAGCTTCTTTCAATTTTTTAGAAGCTTCATAGAGTTGATCCCAAGTTTTCGGAACCTCAATATTATGTTCTTTTAACAAATCTGTTCTAACCCACATAACTTGTGCATGTGAATAAAGAGGAACAGAGTAGTAATCATCTCCGATTTTTGCTTCATTTAAGGCAGTTTCGTTAAATTTATCCTGTCCAATACGCTTGATAGAATCATTTAGCGGAACCAAAGCATCTGAGTTGACCATTTCCATTACTTGGTTAGGAAGAGCTGTACTGATATCTGGCACATTCCCATTTGCTAAACCTGTAGTCCATTTAGTATAGAAGTCATTCCAAGAAAATGTTTCAATCTTGATTTTCGTTTTCGGATGCTTTTGCATGAAAGCATCTGCTGATTTTTGAATACTTTCTAAACGGGGTCCTTGAGTAAAGGAGTGCCACATTGTAATCTCACCAGATAATTCTGTCGGTGGTTCAGTACTAGTTGTAGCTTCTTTTTTTCCTGAACAAGCTACCAAGGCAACGGCTGCTAGCGCAACTCCAGCTAGACATAAAAACTTTCTCATTTTTTTCATCGTTCTTCCCTTTCTACATTAAGAAATCGCAACTTTAAAGACAATTTTTTTCACAGGTTCATCATTTATACGAACCTTGGGTTGATGTAAATCTTCTGGAAAAGTGATGAGGCATTCGCCAGCTCTCAAATGAACCAACTGTTCCACTTTCCCTGTGTATAATTCAATATCCTTCTCTTCATCATACTCTTGGGTAACGCTTACATTTTTCGGCGACGTAACAGCCATGGCTTCTTCGTTTTCCAAAACTAAATGAATATCCAAATATTTTTGGTGAGTTTCAAAGAAGGCTCCTGCTTGACCATCTGCTAGATAAGTAAAGCAATTCCCAAACAATCGATTACCATCGATAGCAATCGGACCTTCTGTTAAATTTTCTAGTCCTGTTTTTTCTAGAAAATCTATTAATGTTGCAAAATGTGGATTTACTCCCACATAAGTTCCTAAACGGCTAATTTTTGTAATAATCATCTCTTCTAACCTCCTTTCTCAATCTATTTCTCCTATCCAAGTTCCCCATTCTTCTGTCTAGCATTTTCTACTAGAAGGACATAAAAACACTACACTCTCTAGCCTATACTCTTTGAAAATCTCTTCAAACCGCAGTCGCTTCACCTTGAATTATATAGATCAGTCTTATCTACAACCTCAAAGCGGTGTTTTGGGCAATCTGCTACTAGCTTGCTAGTTTCTTCTTTGATTTTCATTCAGTATCTCCTCAATCTTCACAAGGAGGTCTGATTTTTCTAGCGACAAACAGAATAAATAAGTTAGTTCAATGAGCTACCTTCCTTATAGATGAAATTGATATTCATGAAGGAAGTCGCCCTTTATTTTTTGCAAAAGATACTAGTATGAATCTATTTGGGGACTTGAATTTATAAGCTGCTCACTTCGTTTTTCTAAAATAATTCTAATCTATTATTCTAGCACTAATAGACTCTTTGGCTAAATCTCCTTTCTACATCTCGTTTCACCAAAAACTTTTAAGAGAGAAATACTCTATATTTCATTCTCTAAATTAGTTTTGTTACCGTTTTCAATTAGAGTATACTTTTTTTTTTTAGTATTTCAAGTCTTTTTCTAATTTGGAATTTAGTTTCAAATCTTTTTTAACTATATCAAGTATATTAAAAGTACTTTCAAAAATAATCAAATTCTTACAATGCTTGTTTCGAGTGGACAAGATAAGAAACAGAAGAAAGTGGAAAGTGGAAAAAACTCAATTTTAGGAGAAAGTGAAGTAAATATAGCAGATTGAAATAAGATGAGAATAAATCGATTAGGAAAGTCAAATCAAATTTATAACAAGGATTTAGAAGCTGCGGTATACTATTCTGTTTTCAATCAACTATAGTGTACTAATGTAGATTCAATGCACTATAAAACGCATAGTATCAAGGTTTCTTAATCCCCTGATACTATGCGTGTTTGTAATTTTTAAGATTTTATACCTAGAGTTTTTTAATTCCAAGAACGCCATCTTGACCAGATGGTTTTCCTGTCTATTATTGCTGATCTTACAACAACGCCTCAAACTCAGCAACGGTCATGCCCAACTGCTGACTGGCAACCTCGGAAGTCAGAAGTCCTTGGTGGACTAGATTTAGTAGCATAGACAAACTTCCTTCAACTTTCCCACGTTCAAGTCCTTGTTCTAAACCTTTTTCGATGCCTTGTTCAATCCCCTCTGCGCGACCACGTTCAAGACCTCTCTCTAAACCTTTTTCCTCAGCTTGCTCCAAAGCATAGTCCTGTGCTAACATGGCTTGTTCTTCTCGCCTGCGTTGTTCACTAAACATTTTCCTATCCTCCTCGGACCAGCTCTTGTAGTCCAGCAGTTGATCTGCTTGGCTGATGGCTCGCTCGGGCTGCTGGGTAAAGGGTTTATTCCCGAAAAACTCTAACCATGGTTTACGAACCTTGTCTTTGCTGGTTTCTCTGTATTTTCTTAATTCCAAGAACGCCATCTTGACTAGATGGTTTTCCTGTCCATTGTTTGTAATTGTTAAAACCTCACCTGTCGAATCCTCTCGCATGCTAAAACTATGAAAAGCCAAGTCATCTGAGAACTAGTTACTATCCACAATTGCGATAGCGTATACTGGTGAGATGTGTTTATAACTCTGATGAGTATCACCTTCTCGTTGACGAATTTTTTCAAGATTTTGATTGACCTGACTGCACAAGTAAGCCCATAAACGATTGATGAAAAAATTCTGATGATGAACCTGAATTTCGATGATAACTTGCGTACCATTATCCAACTCCGCCAAAACATCTATACTGGTATAGAAATCTTGCGCCGAATAGGGCATGGAAGTCAAGACATGAATATTGCTTCCCTCCAAAATGGTCACATTTTTTGCTGGTAAATCCAGCATATCGCGGATAAATTGACAAGTGATTTCTGGGTTGCTAAAGATTTTCTTAGCAACCAAATCATTGGTCGGGCTAATGCCCGGATGTCTTAGAATCATATTTCCTCTCCTTTCATTATAGCACATTTTTAAATCTAGGTTTACTAGATTTACTGCTACTATCTATTTATTCGGAAAAGAAAGACAAAAGAAGCGAGAAAGTTAAAAATTATTAATCCTAATCACTTGTAAAGAGATAAATCTTGCTCATATTATTTATTAAAGACTCTATTTTACAAAAAAGATTACAAAATCAGCCGTTTTAGAGAACTCTTACCACTTCCTAGACTATTAATTCTAATGTTTTTTATACTACTCGCTTGCTCGTCAATAGGTCATAAAGCAAAATCAGTTGATCCATTCCCCGTACTCGTTCACTCTATAGCCGTCTGGTGTTAGCGAATTGAAAAGTAGTTTCCCAAAAGCATCGATATAGTACCACTTTCCTTTATAATAAATCCATGTATTGGATTCCATGGAACCAGATGATCCTAAGTAGTACCACGCGCCACTTGAATCTTGGAACCAGCCTACCTCCATCATGCCATTATCCTTGAGATAATACCAATTACCGTCTGTATCCTGTATCCAACCGGTTTGCATGATTCCATTCGCATCAAAATAATACCATGCATCATTTTCTTTCATCCAGCCTGTCCGTTCTTTCCCATCGGAATTTCTAAAATACCACTGATTATTTATCTTATGCCATCCTCTTTGTTGATTACATGTAATAACAGAATGTTCAACAGTAGAAAGTGACATGTTATCCGCTTCAACGCCAAAAACAGCTGTTAACGATGACGAACCTGTCCCGTTCGTTGTGAATTGAGCAGTGGTTTCTGGGCTAGATAATCTTTCCTGTTTTGATGGAGTCTTTATTTTTCTCTCATCTCGGTGCCCTTCTACTGTCAATTTTTCTCCACCTGTAACTTTAGCCACAAAGTCTGGAACTTCCACTCTTTCAGGGACTAGTTCTTTTGAAGATACTATAGACTTCCCAAGGTCTCCTGGTATTTTTTCTCCCGATACTAAAACCTCTGACTCTGAAAATTCCTCACTAGACGCAGGCAGTTCTTCTCTGATCGGCGCATCTTTTGGAACTAGAAACTCTACTTTATCTGGAGATACCACTTCCTCTTTGAGATTACTTGAGTTTTCTTCCGTCGATGACACCACTTCCTTCACACCCTTAAGAACCACACGTTCTTTCATAGGTGTAACCTCGACTGTACGAGAATTTTCAACAATCTTTCCATCAGCTAAGACCTTATAAGTCACCGTAGTAACTTCTTTACCTACATACCCCTCCGAAACAACCTCCGTTTTCCCTTTCTCTAACTCTTCGGAGTCCTCAAAACGCTCTGTAATCGGAAGTTCTTTTATGACACTGTTGGGTTTAATACCTAAAGTAATCACCTTGGATTGAGGAGCTATTTTCTTCTCAGAAACTTGAGAAGATACCGCTCCTGTATACTTATCTACTTGATAAGTAGTAGTTCGAGTAACCACCCCTCCTTTACCCTCTACAACTGAACGGAAACCAAGCTCTTTTGTTTCATCTCCTTGGTAAAGAGTATCAAAAGCAATCGATTCTTTTTCTACTTTCGGCTTAGTACCTTTATACACTACTCGGTAAATAAGTGGAACACCTTTTTTTTCACCCTTAGTATCCTCTGTACGCTCTTTTCCAACCTCAAGGGTACTATCACCTTCGTAAGTGGTAATAACCTCTGTTTTCGGCTCCTTTTGCGGTTTGAGAGGAGGTTCTACTTTATCTTTATCAGACTCTATTTTAGGTGTACTTGGTTTTTCGTCTTTTGGAGTTGAAGGAAGTTTATCCTTATCCTTCTCATCCACCAAAACTTCATCTTTTACATAGACAGGCTCTTTTGGTTTACCTTCAATATAAGAACGAACCCAATCCAGTTGCTCTTTTGATAAAACCAAACCACCACTGCGGCTTCCTACGACACCATTTTGGTGAACTCCAATTAAAGTACCTTTGTCATTATAAAGACCACCACCAGACGCTCCGGGTTTTGTGCCTTCATAGCTGATACCCTCAACACCTGAACCGAAGTCTGTAGTTCCTACTACTTTGCTATCTAAAACTGGACTTAGCTTGTTATCTGGAAAACCATAGACCGAAACTGAATCCCCCTCTGCAACTTTCGAAGATTGTTTTACAACCTCTACAGGAGTTACCGCTTTGAAATCTTCTTTTAGTCGAACCAAGGCTAAGTCATTTTTAAATCCAAATACGGAATCTTTTTTATTCCAATAAACAATATCATCATCTGAAAAATGCACAGACTGACCATTCGGTAAGGTTGCTTTATACACTGTATTGGTACGACCAGATTTCGTAACGACCTCAGAACCTTTAACTGTTAAAAAATTATGAGCGACTGTTAATACTAGATTTTGTGCAATTAAGGTACCAGACCCTGACCCATCTGGCGTTTGAATATGCGTTGTAGCATAAAAATTTTCTGAACCATTCGGAGCTTGTAACACCTCTTTACTAGGCACAGGTAAGTTGGATTTGCCACTCAAGTCAACCTTACCAACCTCCGTTCTTGCGAAATCAGAAGACGAAGTAGATGAAGGATTTACTGAGTCAACAACAGCTTTTATAATGGTATTACCTAAAGCTAACTTACTGATATATTCATCAGACCAACTTGTATCATTAGCCAACTTGTTTATAGACACTCCATTGTAAGAAACCACTTTGGCTTTAGGAGAACTTGCTACCAACTGCTTAAAATCAGGGTTTTGTCTCAAATGAAACTCTAAACCACTTCCAACAGGACCTTCCTGAACAACCTTATCTGAAATCAAAGGATTGCCTTTAGTATCTTCTACACGTAATACTACTCGACCTTTTTCTTCACCTTTTACTAAAGTAGCTCGACCTTTTTCATCAAAACGATACAAAGCGCCGTCAATCTCAGACTCTACATCTTTTAAAGCTATATGATTTTCATCATAGTAGTAACGGTTTGCACCATCTATATACCAACCCTTTATACCATATTTATCAATCATAGAACGAATCCAAGTTCTGTGCTTTTCCGTAAAGATAGTACCACCGCCAATACGCTCACTCTCAGGAGCGTTTGAAGTATTTGTTCCGTGCTGGTGGATACCGACTACCTCTCCCTTATCATTAAACAAAGGAGCACCTGAAAAACCTCCCAAAGCTGAGGAATGATAAGTGACTGCACCGCTCTCTTTATTGATACTGCTCACAGTTGTTGAGACTGAATAAGCCTTACCGTCTTTCAAGCGAGCTTTATTTTCTTTACTTAAATTTGGAGTAGAAAAATCATTGGGATATCCGACCATAGTGATTTTATCACCAGTAGAAACCTCTTTATCACTCAACTCTCTTGGAGAGTCTTCTCCCCCTGTCATAGCTTCTACAGGCTTTTTAGTTACCACTACTGCTAAGTCGTTGCTATAGTCTTTACCAAAGTCTTTGCCGTTATACAAGTGAATAGAGTCTTTTTCAAGAGCTTCTGATACCCCTGAAGTAGGTACTTTATTGCTTTTCTCCTTTTCCGAGTTCATCACAACATAACTACGAGCAGACTCCCCACCACGCAAGACCGCAGACTTATCATCTTGGTTTTTATCATAGTAGTTATGAGCTACTGTTACCATCACATTCGGCGCTACAAAGACACCGCTACCTGATGCGGTTTGTTTCCCACTCGTACCACTATCATAAGTGGTATAAGTCATAGCAACACCCTCAGCGGACTTCTCATGAACGCTCACATCTTTTATATCATCGCCACCTTGAATAACGTCAGCATAAACGACCCCACCACCAATAACTGGTAAATCAGGAACCGATAATCCAATCATACTCACCAATGCCAGACATCCCACCAATCCATAAGCTTTTGACTTACGAAATTTTCCTAAACCCTTTAAATATAAAAACATCTTTTTCCTCACTTTAGTTTCTAATACTTATTTATCCAGATATAATAGCTTACAATCTTTTAAAATCTTCAAATAAGTTATGATTGTTCCATACTCTTCAAACCATGTCAGCCTTGTCGTGCCGTATGTATATGTTACTGACTTCGTCAGTTCTATCTGCAACCTCAAAACGGTGTTTTGAGCTGACTTCGTCAGTTTCATCTACAACCTCAAAACGGTGTTTTGAGCTGACTTCATCAGTTCTATCTGCAACCTCAAAACGGTGTTTTGAGCTGACTTCATCAGTTCTATCTGCAACCTCAAAACGGTGTTTTGAGCTGACTTCGTCAGTTCTATCTGCAACCTCAAAACGGTGTTTTGAGCTGACTTCATCAGTTTCATCTACAACCTCAAAACGGTGTTTTGAGCTGACTTCGTCAGTTCTATCTGCAACCTCAAAACGGTGTTTTGAGCAGGCTACGGCTAGCTTCCTAATTTGCTCTTTGATTTTTTGAGTATAAGGACATGTTGGATTCTATGTGCTGTATTGTCAACAATACACTCTTCTTCCTGTATATCTACCAACATGATTTACAGAATTTTATTTTACTATACTTTTACCTCTATTCCAAGACAGAAATAAAA
>NZ_VMMW01000028.1:0-8946 GCF_013277425.1 Streptococcus sp. 79 | reverse complement strand
AGGTAAAGCAACCATTACACCAACGAAAGAACTTCCAGCAGGTGGCGTAACAGCTAAAGCAACAGACCCATCAGGAAATGTATCAGAAGCAAGTGAACCAAAAGAAGCAACACCAGCTAAAGATACCACAGCGCCAGCTAAACCAGAAGTTAAGACAGACTTGACAGGTAAAGCCGGCACTAAAGATCCAGTTGAAGTAACAGCAGAACCAGGATCTAAGGTTGAGTTGTTCGACAAAGACGGCAACAAGATTGGTGAAGGTACAGCTAACGACGAAGGTAAAGCAACCATTACACCAACGAAAGAACTTCCAGCAGGTGGCGTAACAGCTAAAGCAACAGACCCATCAGGAAATGTATCAGAAGCAAGTGAACCAAAAGAAGCAACACCAGCTAAAGATACCACAGCCCCAGCTAAACCAGTAGATCCATCAACTAAGGATACAGATGGCGATGGCTTGACTGATAAGGAAGAAGTAGAAAAAGGAACAGACCCTACTAAAGCCGATACAGACGGCGATGGCTTGACTGATAAGGAAGAAGTAGAAAAAGGAACAGACCCTACTAAAGCCGATACAGATGGCGATGGCTTGACTGATAAGGAAGAAGTAGATAAGGGAACAAATCCGAAAGATCCAAACTCGAAACCAGAATCTAAACCAGTAGGTGCATCAACTAAGGATTCAGATAGTGTTAAAGATCCATCAGTAACATCGGTTAAAGATCCAAGCAACTTGACTGATGCAGAAAGAGCTAAGGTAGCCGAAGAAGTTAAGAAATCTAACCCAACTGCAACAGATGTTAAAGTAGGTAAAGATGGAACAATAACTGTAACCTTCCCAGATGGCTCAACAGCAGTAATTCCAGCAGCTAAAGCAGTTGAGAAAGCTAAAGATGCAGATAGTGTTAAGGATCCGTCAGCAACACCAGTTAAAGATCCAAGCAACTTGACTGACGCAGAAAAAGCTAAGGTAGCCGAAGAAGTTAAGAAATCTAACCCAACTGCGAAAGATATTAAGGTAAACAAAGACGGATCAGTAGTTGTAACCTTTGAAGATGGTACTACATCTGTTATTCCAGCAGATAAGACAGTCAAGAAATCAGATAGTTCAGTAGCAGTTAATCCAGCTACCAACCAAGATTCACCTGCTCAAGCACCAGCTGAGAAAGCAGGAGCGAAAGAATTGCCAAATACTGGTACAGAACAATCTAGCGCTTCACTTGCTCTAGCACTTCTTGCAGCAGCAACAGGGGGACTCCTTATCGCGAAAAAACGCAAGAAAGAAGAGTAAGAAATTACTTTGATAAAATAATTCATAGGATAAACATTCTGTAAATTTAACGAAAATAGATTGGAACACTATGTTCTAGTCGCCCCCAAAAGGATAGCATCTCCGAGAGGAGATGTTATCCTTTTTTTACTAGTGAATCAAATGATATAGTGGATTGAATTTATAATAGTACGGTAAGCGCGTCATAACAAGGTATCTATCATTCATGGAGTTCCTCCTGTATACTATTCGTAAAGTAAAACTATTGGAAGATATTTTAATGCCACAACCTATTGTTCCTGTAGAGATTCCACAATCTCGAAATGATAGAAGAGCTTTTGGATAAGGTGTTGCTCTATGACAATTCATCTATCTAGCCTAGGGCAGGTCTATCTCGTGTGTGGGAAAACGGATATGAGGCAAGGCATTGATTCACTGGCTTATCTCATTAAAACCCACTTTGAATTAAATCCCTTTTCAGGTCAAGTCTTTCTCTTTTGTGGTGGGCGTAAAGACCGCTTTAAATCCCTTTACTGGGATGGTCAAGGATTTTGGCTACTATATAAACGCTTTGAGAGCGGCAGACTGACTTGGCCCAGTACAGAAAAGGATATCAAAGCTCTCACGCCTGAACAAGTAGACTGGCTTATGAAGGGCTTTTCTATCACTCCCAAAATAAATTCATCAGAAAGTCGTGATTTCTATTGAAAGACGGGCATCTGGTCCTTTCCAATAATCTAGCTGAACGCGCTATTAAATCATTGGTTATGGGACGGAGTAAAAGAGTCCAGTGGACTCTTTTAGCCTAAGAAAAACGTGGACTGATTTTGTGTTTGGATTATGACCTTGAACGACATGCTTTAAAAGTTAGTTGAACCGCCGTATGCCGAACGGCACGTACGGTGGTGTGAGAGGGACTAGAGATTATCCCCTACTCGATATTTTTTTCGTATTTCATAAACATTTCATATTTGGGTTTTATAATATTCTTACAAATATGGAGGTGACAAATGAATCCAATCCAAAGAGCTTGGGCTTATGTCAGCAGAAAACGACTGAGAAGTTTTATTTTATTTCTGATTTTATTGGTCCTATTGGCTGGAATTTCAGCCTGTTTGACTCTGATGAAGTCCAACAAAACAGTGGAAAGCAATCTTTACAAATCACTCAACACCTCTTTTTCTATTAAGAAGATAGAAAATGGTCAGACTTTCAAGTTGTCGGACTTATCATCCGTGAGCCAGATTAAGGGACTGGAACATGTCTCTCCTGAACTCGAGACGGTCGCAAAACTAAAAGACAAGGAAGCAGTGAGTGGCGAGCAGAGCGTGGAGCGTGATGAATTGTCAGCAGCGGACAAAAACTTGGTCAGCTTAACGGCTCTTGAGGATTCATCCAAGGATGTAACCTTTACTAGCTCGGCTTTCAACCTAAAAGAAGGTCGTCACCTTCAAAAAGGGGATTCAAAGAAAATCATCATCCACGAAGAGTTGGCTAAGAAGAACGGTCTTTCACTTCATGACAAGATTAGCTTGGATGCTGGACAGTCCGAATCTGGCAAAGGGCAAACAGTAGAGTTTGAAATCGTCGGAATCTTCTCTGGTAAAAAACAGGAGAAATTCACAGGTTTGTCTTCCGACTTCAGTGAAAACCAGGTCTTTACAGACTATGAAAGTAGCCAGACACTTTTGGGCAATAGTGAAGCTCAAGTCAGTGCAGCTCGCTTCTATGTAGAAAATCCTAAGGAAATGGACGGACTCATGAAGCAGGTGGAAAACTTGGCCTTGGAAAGTCAAGGCTACCAAGTCGAGAAGGAAAACAAGGCTTTTGAACAAATCAAAGACTCAGTGGAAACCTTCCAAACCTTCCTGACCATCTTCCTTTATGGGATGTTGATAGCAGGAGCAGGAGCCTTAATTCTGGTTTTGTCTCTCTGGTTGAGAGAAAGGGTCTACGAAGTGGGAATTTTACTGGCACTTGGAAAAGGCAAGAGCTCGATCTTCCTACAATTCTGTTTAGAGGTAGTTTTGGTATCTCTTGGAGCTTTGCTTCCAGCATTTGTTGCAGGAAACGCAATAACATCTTACCTACTCCAAACCCTACTAGCAAGTGGAGATCAGGCAGCCCTACAAGACACGCTAGCTAAAGCAAGCAGTCTATCAACCAGCACCCTATCTTTTGCAGAATCCTATGTTTTTCTAGTTCTGCTTAGTTGCTTATCTGTAGCCCTTTGTTTCCTATTCTTATTTAGAAAATCGCCGAAAGAAATTTTATCATCTATTAGTTAAGAAGGAGAAATCATGACTTTATTACAATTACAAGACCTTAACTACCGTTATAAGAACACTGCTGAGGCAGTCCTATATCAGATCAATTATAATTTTGAACCTGGGAAATTTTACAGTATCATTGGTGAGTCAGGAGCGGGGAAATCCACTCTCTTGTCCCTACTTGCTGGTTTAGATAGTCCTGTTGAAGGTTCGATTCTTTTCCAAGGAGAGGATATTCGTAAGAAGGGCTATTCCTACCATCGTGTGCACCATATTTCCCTGGTATTTCAAAATTATAACTTGATAGACTATCTTTCTCCACTGGAAAATATCCGCTTGGTCAACAAAAAGGCAAGCAAGGATACACTGCTTGAGCTTGGTTTAGATGAAAATCAGATCAAGCGGAATGTTCTCCAGTTATCAGGTGGTCAACAGCAACGTGTTGCCATTGCTCGCAGTTTGGTCTCAGAAGCTCCAGTTATTCTAGCTGATGAGCCAACAGGAAATCTGGATCCTAAAACTGCTGGAGATATTGTCGAACTGCTCAAATCACTTGCCCAGAAAACAGGTAAATGTGTCATCGTCGTAACCCACAGCAAAGAAGTGGCACAAGCATCAGATATTACACTTGAGTTGAAAGATAAGAACCTGACTGAAACTCGAAATACTACGAAATAATACGAACTTTTTCTGTTCAAACTATAAAATAGAATAAAATCTAGAAAGGTAACCTATGTTACACAACGCATTTGCCTATGTTACAAGGAAGTTTTTCAAATCGATTGTCATCTTCCTGATTATTCTCCTCATGGCGAGCTTGAGTTTAGTTGGCTTGTCAATCAAGGGAGCTACTGCCAAAGCTTCTCAGGAGACCTTTAAAAATATCACCAACAGCTTCTCCATGCAAATCAATCGTCGCGTCAACCAAGGAACGCCTCGTGGTGCTGGGAATATCAAGGGTGAAGACATCAAAAAAATCACCGAAAACAAGGCCATCGAGTCTTATGTCAAACGTATCAACGCTATCGGAGATTTGACTGGATATGACCTCATTGAAACGCCAGAAACCAAGAAGAATTTCACTGCTGATCGTGCCAAACGTTTTGGAAGTAGCTTGATGATTACAGGTGTCAATGACTCCTCTAAAGAAGACAAGTTTGTCTCTGGTTCTTATAAACTAGTCGAAGGAGAGCACTTAACCAACGACGACAAGGATAAAATCCTCTTGCACAAGGACTTGGCAGCCAAACACGGCTGGAAAGTAGGGGACAAGGTTAAACTGGACTCCAATATCTACGATGCAGACAATGAAAAAGGAGCCAAGGAAACAGTTGAAGTGACAATCAAGGGACTCTTTGATGGTCATAATAAGTCAGCAGTAACCTACTCACAAGAACTTTACGAAAACACAGCTATTACAGACATTCACACTGCTGCAAAACTTTATGGATACACAGAAGACACAGCCATTTATGGGGACGCAACCTTCTTTGTAACAGCAGACAAGAACTTGGATGATGTTATGAAAGAGTTGAATGGCATCAGTGGTATCAACTGGAAGAGCTACACACTCGTCAAGAGCTCCTCTAACTACCCAGCTCTTGAGCAATCTATCTCTGGTATGTACAAGATGGCCAACCTCCTCTTCTGGGGTAGCTTGAGCTTCTCAGTTCTCCTCCTTGCCCTCTTGCTCAGCCTTTGGATCAACGCCCGTCGCAAGGAAGTGGGAATTCTCCTCTCTATCGGCCTCAAGCAGGCAAGTATCTTGGGGCAATTCATAACCGAATCTATCTTGATTGCTATCCCTGCTCTAGTTTCTGCTTACTTCCTAGCTAATTACACTGCCCGTGCAATTGGAAACACTGTCCTTGCCAATGTGACTTCAGGTGTTGCCAAACAGGCTAGTAAGGCGGCTCAAGCCTCTAACCTTGGTGGTGGTGCAGAAGTAGATGGCTTTAGCAAGACCTTGTCGAGCCTAGATATTTCTATTCAGACTTCAGACTTTATCATCGTCTTTGTCCTAGCCTTGGTTCTAGTGGTTCTCGTTATGGCGCTTGCTTCAAGCAATCTCCTTAGAAAACAACCAAAAGAGCTTTTGCTGGATGGTGAATAATACTGATGCTAGACTGAAAAATGAGGCTAGCAACTGAAAGTTTTAAAATGATACATGAAGCAGAAAGCAGTGGTGAAAATCATTGCTTTCAGTTGCTTTCTTTGTACTTTAGTGTTAAATATGATATACTAAAGTTATGGAATTTATTAGAAAGGGGTTTCGCAACTTATATATGGAATTGTGTATAAAAATCTATAGATAAATCTGTAGAAGCCTATCCATATCGCAAACATAGGCTAGTAGACCTAGGCAGGGTCTACCTTGGAAAATATAGAATAGTGAGGAAAAATAAATATTATGAGACAAACAAATGTTAGAGGAAGCTTATCCCTCCGTGGTTTTAGAAAATTAAGAACGGGTGCAATTGTTGCGACAGGTGTGATTCTACTGGGGCTAGGCTTTTTAGCTCCAACTGTATCAGCCAGTGAACAAGATGGTGTTTGGGTAGCCAGAACAGTTGAGGAAGTGAAAGCTGATATTCTAAATATAGACAATTTATCACACTACACAATTAAGTGGGGAGATACATTGAGTGCTATTAGTGGGGCAACAGGGCTATCTGTTGATAGTTTGGTTGAGATAAATCGTATTGCAAATAGAGATTTGATTTTTGCTAATAATAAATTGTATTTTAGCGAAGAGGCTTTTCTAAAAGATGGAAATACAGAAGTAAAAAGACAGCGAGTGTCGATTGATAATTCTGGTAGTCGTCAAAGTTATGAAGTTGAAACAAAAACAGATACTGTAACTGGTGAACAAAGGACTACTGTTAAACAAACGACACCAGTAGCTGTGGAAATCCCAGCGGCGTCAGCAGAGAAAGCTGAAGAGTCAGTATTGCCGGCATCGAAATCAGAAACCTCAGTCTCAGTTGCGCCAAAAGCCGAAACAAGATCAGAAACTTTACATGCTCCATCTGCAGATACTACAATTGAATCAGGGAACTCAACTGAATCAAGTCCAGTAGTAGACAAGGCCCTTTCAAATATAGGGACAACAAATCAACCTGTAGTTTCAAATCCAAGTTCTGAAGCGCCAGCACCGAAAGTGGAAGAGCCAATGGTATCAGAACCAAAATCGGAAGCACCAGCGACCCCAGCACCAAAAGTGGAAGAACCAGTGTCACCGGCGCCAAAAGCGGAAGAACCAGCAACACTGGCACCAGAAGTAGAAGAGCCAGCGACCCCAGCACCGAAAGCGGATGAGCCAACGGTATCAGAACCAAAATCAGAAGCACCAGCGACCCCAGCGCCGCAAGCGGAAGAACCAGAGTCACCAGCGCCAAAAGCAGAAGAGCCAATGGTATCAGAACCAAAATCAGAAGCACCAGCAGCGCCAGCGCCAAAAGCAGAAGAGCCAATGGTATCAGAACCAAGAGCAGAAGCACCAGCAGCGCCAGCGCCAAAATCAGAAGCACCAGCGTCTCCAGCACCAAAATCAGAAGCACCGGTAGCTACAAGACCAACCACGGAAGATCCAGTAACACCGAAAGGGGAAGCACCGGCTGTACCACAAAAGGAGGTGCAGACTGTATTTAAATCGGAAGTGAGTCAAGCATCTGCTGGCAATGTTTTGGTGGGAATCAAAGGAGAATTTTTAACACCAGATCAACAAGCTATCTTAGATTCTCTTAATAAGATTCGTAAAGAGGCTTTTGAGGAGAAATTAGTAGATAAGTATGTTCCGATTAAGTGGTCAACACAACTGGAAAAAACGGCTCTTATGAGAGCTGCTGAGTCTTCTATTACGAATGCCCATGCTCGTCTCTCTGACAAAAATATTTGGACAGCTTTTCCGACTGGTACTAGAACATTTGGAGAAAACTTGGCGTGGAATTATAAAGGATTTGCAGAGGCGATTAAGCAATGGTACTCAGAAAAAGCCGATTATATTAAAAAATCAAAGGGTGAGACAGTTGCAGGTCAAACTGGTCATTATAAATCATTGATAAATCCTCTATATACTTATACAGGTCTTGGTGCATTTAATAACCCTCGTCATGAACATCACTGGATTACTGTTGCACAAATTTTAGGAGATAAGGTCGACTCGGAGGCTTTAGTTGGACAGTATGGGCCAGCAATTCAAGAAGCAGAGGTGACAGAATCTCAACTTTCCTTATTTAAAACAAAAGCTGATATTGTCGAAAACACATCTGATAGAAGAGACAAACAGTAAAGATGTTAATTCACAGGAAGCGTCTTCAGAAACAAGAGATGTAACATCGCACGGTAACGGAGCAACAGAGGAAGCAAAGACTGTAGAATCTACGGAAAGCACAGAGAAAAGCCAAGTAGAACCAGCTGAAAACACATCAGCTACGGATATGGCAGAAACAGGAAAAACATCTGTAGCTCCATCATCAGACTCAGAAAAAGTATTGACCACCACAGAAGAAACTGGAGAAGCGACTTCGTCTGATTCTAACTTAGTAAATTCACAAGAAAATAATTCTGAGACACAAGATGGAACAACAAATGCCACATCAGAAGAATCGTCAGAGTCAAAAGAAGCATCAGTTACCTCTGAAAGTGAGTCAACAGACACACAACCATCTGTAGAAGTAGGAACAGAAGAAACACTAGCTCCAAAAGACGCAGGAACAACAGTAGAAGCTGAAGAAGTTGTAACATCAGCTCCTCAAAAGGTCAAAGTCAATGTTTTTTATAACTTTGATAAAATGAAAGATATTGCAGGTTTTCTAGGAGATATCAATGGAACTCCTCTTGAAATCGCGGAAGGTTCAACAGATGATGAAGTAAAAGTAGCAGTCAAGAACCAAGTTGATGCCAAGAAAGAGGAATTACGTAAACGTGGTTATACTGTTAAAGAAGACTATCTCTATAAAAATAATGGGAAAGATTATAATTACGTTGTAACATTTTCAAAAGCAGCTAAATAATTTTCATTCCACAGAGAGTGAAATGCAAGCAGAGAGAGCGATAGGCTCTCTTTGTTTTATCGAGTGGTCAGTTGCTTACAGACAAAAGGCCAGTAAGAGATTATAATAGAAAATAGAGTAGGTATTTATACTCTTCGAAAATCTCTTCAAACCACGTCAGCGTCGCCTTACCGCATGTATGGTTACTGACTTCGTCAGTTTCATCTACAACCTCAAAACCATGTTTTGAGCAGCCTGCGGCTAGCTTCCTAGTTTGCTCTTTGATTTTCATTGAGTAGCAATCCTGTCTTTCACGGCAGTATTTTTTTTTTATCAAAAAGCAAGTCACTTGACCTGCCTCCGCTTTACTCTTCTTGTGCTAATGCTTTAAAATCTTTGTCTAAGATGGGTT
>NZ_VMMW01000027.1:0-32699 GCF_013277425.1 Streptococcus sp. 79 | reverse complement strand
GAGGTGTTTTCTTATGCCTAGAAGAGCTTTCATTTGACAAGAGGAACCCTTGAAGCAGTTTTGTCAGCTAAACCAAAGCTAATCTTAGCCTTGGCTTGTCAGCCTAACAGCATCAAGCCTCTTATCAAATGAAATCGAGGGCTAGCTATAAGCTAGTTAAAACATCTAATTTTTAGGAGGGCTGGGTGGCTAACTTCATTATAGAACTTTCAATATCACATTCGAATCACAATAAATAAAAAAATCTTCCAATTCCCTTGCAAAAATGAAGAAAGTGTGATAACATAGTACGGTATGTAGTGCTAGCACATCCGCTATATTAGATTTAATAGGAGGAAAACACAATGGCTAAAGTATGTTACTTTACAGGTCGTAAGACTGTATCAGGAAACAACCGTTCACACGCGATGAACCAAACAAAACGTGCCGTAAAACCAAACCTTCAAAAAGTTACTGTTCTTATCGATGGTAAACCTAAAAAAGTTTGGGCTTCAGCTCGCGCTTTGAAATCAGGTAAAGTTGAACGCGTTTAATAATAAAAGCAAGGAGACCTCAGGGTCTTTTTCTTTTGACATAGTGAAAAAATCATTTTAAAAGCAGAGTAAATATCCGCTGATACAGTATTCTGCTTTTACACTTGGGCTGAAATATGATAAAATAGAGTATCAACTAGTTGAGGTAAAAAGGATGACTGTAAAAATTAATACAAAAGATGGTCAAATCGAACTAACAGATGAAGTGATTGCAACCGTCGTAGGTGGAGCAGCAACTGAAATTTTTGGTGTGGTCGGTATGGCTAGTAAAAATGCCCTCAAAGATAATTTCCAAGCCCTTCTAGGTAAGGAAAATTATTCCAAAGGTGTCGTCGTAAAGGCAGCCGAAGATGGAAGCATTGCAGTTGATGTGTATACCGTGTTAAGCTACGGAACAAAGATTAGTGAAGTGTCAAAAAACATTCAAGAGCGTGTTGCCTTTAGCTTGGAAAACCAGCTTGGAATTACTGCTCAGACTGTAAATGTCTACATTCAAAATATCAAAGTTGTAGGAGAATAACCGTGTCAAAAATTACTACTAGCTTATTTCAAGAAATGGTGCAGGCTGCATCAACTCGCTTGAATAAGCAAGCTGAATATGTCAATTCATTAAACGTCTTCCCTGTTCCAGATGGAGATACTGGAACAAACATGGGGATGACCATCGAAAATGGAGCTAAAGAAGTTGCAGACAAGCCAGCTTCTACAGTTGGAGAGGTAGCGAGCATTCTTGCTAAAGGGCTTTTGATGGGTGCGCGTGGGAACTCAGGAGTTATTATGTCTCAGCTTTTCCGTGGATTTTCACAAGCCATCAAGGATAAAGACGAGTTAACAGGTCAAGACTTGGCCCTTGCCTTCCAATCAGGTGTTGAAGTTGCCTATAAGGCAGTGATGAAACCAGTTGAAGGAACGATTTTGACAGTTTCTCGTGGGGCTGCTATCGGTGCTAAGAAAAAAGCTGAGCAAACAGATGATGCTGTTGAAGTCATGCGCGCAGCCTTGGAAGGTGCTAAAACAGCTCTAACTAAAACGCCAGACATGCTTCCAGTATTGAAGGAAGTTGGCGTTGTGGACTCAGGTGGTCAAGGATTGGTCTTTATCTACGAAGGTTTCCTTTCTGCCCTTACTGGTGAATATATTGAATCTGAGGACTTTGTAGCGACTCCTGCCAATATGAGTGAAATGATCAATGCAGAGCACCACAAGTCTGTGGCTGGTCATGTGGCGACTGAGGATATCAACTTTGGTTACTGTACTGAAATCATGGTAGCTCTTAAGCAAGGTCCAACCTATGCCAAAGATTTTGACTACGATGAATTCCGTAACTACTTGAATGAACTTGGAGATTCTCTCCTCGTTGTCAATGATGATGAAATCGTCAAAGTCCATGTCCATACAGAAGATCCAGGACTTGTCATGCAAGAAGGTCTAAAATATGGTAGCTTGGTCAAGGTAAAAGTTGACAATATGCGTAACCAACACGAAGCACAGATTGAGAAAGAAACTGCCCAAGTTAGCAAGCCAGCTGAAGAAAAAGAGTATGCTTTGATTGCTGTGGTGGCTGGTAAAGGTCTAGCAGATATCTTCCGTTCTCAAGGTGTGGATTATGTTATCGAAGGCGGTCAAACCATGAACCCTTCAACAGAAGACTTTATCAAGGCTGTTGAACAGGTCAATGCCCGTAACATCATCTTCCTGCCAAATAACAAGAATATCTTCATGGCAGCTCAATCTGCGGCAGAAGTTTTGGAGCAACCAGCAGTAGTGGTAGAGGCTCGCACTCTTCCTCAAGGTTTGACAAGTCTTCTTGCCTTTGATTCAAGCAAGTCCATTGAAGAAAACCAAGAGCGTATGACAGCTGCTCTTAGCGATGTCGTTAGCGGAAGCGTCACAACAGCCGTGCGTGATACAACGATCGATGGTTTAGAAATCCATGAAAACGATAATCTAGGTATGGTGGATGGGAAAATCCTCGTGTCAAACCCTGACATGCACCAAACCTTGGCAGAAACTTTGAAACATATGTTGGATGAAGACAGTGAAATCGTAACCTTCTATGTCGGTGAAGACGGAAGCGAAGAACTTGCCAATGAAATCGCTCAAGAAATCGCAGAAGAATTTGAGGATCTTGAAGTTGAAATCCACCAAGGTCAACAACCTGTTTACCCCTATCTATTTAGTGTGGAATAAGAGCCGATTAATGAAGGACTGAGAAATCAGTTCTTTTTTCTTTTTTAGTAAATGAAAACGGTATCTTTTTAATAAAAACAAAAATAACATTCATAAATAAACGTTAAAATAGAAAATTCAGAAAATTTCTTCTTTTCTCTTGAAAATTTTTTAAAAAATGGTATGATAGTAACAAGTTATTTTTAAGAGGAAAGAAAGGGGAACAATGGAGAAAATCAGTTTAGAATCTCCTAAGACGGGTTCGGACCTAGTTTTGGAAACACTTCGTGATTTAGGAATTGATACCATCTTTGGTTATCCTGGTGGTGCAGTCTTGCCTTTTTATGATGCGATATATAATTTTAAAGGTATTCACCACATTCTAGGACGCCATGAGCAAGGTTGTCTGCATGAAGCTGAAGGTTATGCTAAATCAACTGGAAAGTTGGGTGTTGCCGTCGTTACTAGCGGACCGGGAGCAACAAATGCCATTACAGGGATTGCGGATGCCATGAGCGATAGTGTTCCCCTTTTGGTCTTTACAGGTCAGGTAGGGCGAGCAGGGATTGGGAAGGATGCCTTTCAGGAGGCAGACATCGTGGGAATTACCATGCCAATCACTAAGTACAATTACCAAGTTCGTGAGACAGCTGATATTCCGCGTATCATTACGGAAGCTGTCCATATCGCAACTACAGGTCGACCAGGGCCAGTCGTAATTGACCTACCTAAAGACGTATCTGCTTTAGAAACAGACTTCATCTATTCACCAGAAGTGAACCTACCAAGCTATCAGCCGACTCTTGAGCCAAATGATATGCAAATCAAGAAAATCTTGAAGCAATTGTCCAAGGCTAAAAAGCCAGTCTTGTTAGCTGGTGGTGGAATTAGTTATGCTGAGGCTGCGGCAGAATTAAATGAATTTGCAGAACGCTATCAAATTCCAGTCGTAACAACTCTCTTAGGTCAAGGAACAATTGCAACGACTCACCCACTCTTCCTTGGAATGGGGGGGATGCACGGTTCTTTCGCAGCGAATATTGCCATGACAGAGACGGACTTTATGATTAGTATTGGCTCTCGTTTTGATGACCGTTTGACAGGAAATCCAAAGACTTTTGCTAAGAATTCTAAGGTTGCCCATATTGATATTGACCCAGCCGAGATTGGCAAGATTATCAGTGCAGATATTCCTGTAGTTGGAGATGCTAAGAAAGCCTTGCAAATGTTGCTAGCAGAACCGACAGTTCATAACAATACTGAGAAATGGATTGAGAAAGTTACTAAAGACAAGAACCGTGTTCGTTCTTATGATAAGAAAGAGCGTGTGGTTCAACCGCAAGCAGTTATTGAACGCATTGGTGAATTGACGAATGGAGATGCCATTGTGGTAACAGATGTTGGTCAACACCAAATGTGGACAGCCCAGTATTATCCCTACCAAAATGAACGTCAGTTAGTGACTTCAGGTGGTTTAGGAACCATGGGATTCGGAATTCCAGCAGCAATCGGGGCTAAAATTGCTAACCCAGATAAGGAAGTAGTCTTGTTTGTTGGGGATGGTGGTTTCCAAATGACCAACCAGGAGTTGGCTATTTTGAATATTTACAAAGTGCCAATCAAGGTGGTTATGCTGAACAATCATTCACTTGGAATGGTTCGCCAGTGGCAGGAATCCTTCTATGAAGGAAGAACATCAGAGTCGGTCTTTGATACCCTTCCTGATTTCCAATTGATGGCGCAGGCTTATGGTATTAAAAACTATAAGTTTGACAATCCTGAGACCTTGGCTCAAGACCTTGAAGTCATCACTGAGCATGTTCCTATGCTAATTGAGGTAGATATTTCTCGTAAGGAACAGGTGTTACCAATGGTACCGGCTGGTAAGAGTAATCATGAGATGTTGGGGGTGAAGTTCCATGCGTAGAATGTTAACAGCAAAACTACAAAATCGTTCAGGAGTCCTCAATCGCTTTACAGGTGTCTTATCTCGTCGTCAGGTTAATATTGAAAGCATCTCTGTTGGAGCAACAGAAGATCCGAATGTATCGCGTATCACCATTATTATTGATGTTGCTTCTCATGATGAAGTGGAGCAAATTATCAAGCAACTCAATCGTCAGATTGATGTGATTCGCATTCGTGATATTACAGACAAGCCTCATTTGGAGCGCGAGGTGATTTTGGTTAAGATGTCAGCGCCAGCTGAGAAGCGAGCTGAGATTCTAGCGATTATTCAACCTTTCCGTGCAACAGTGGTAGACGTAGCGCCAAGCTCGATTACCATTCAGATGACAGGAAATGCTGAAAAGAGTGAAGCTCTATTACGAGTCATTCGACCATACGGTATTCGCAATATTGCTCGAACGGGTGCAACTGGATTTACCCGTGACTAAAAATCCAACTTAAATTTGTTAAACCAGCCTAAAAGGCAATAAATGATAGAAAAGAGAGAAAAACTATGGCAGTTCAAATGGAATACGAAAAAGATGTTAAAGTAGCAGCACTTGACGGTAAAAAAATCGCCGTTATCGGTTATGGTTCACAAGGACATGCGCATGCTCAAAACTTGCGTGACTCAGGTCGCGATGTCATCATCGGTGTACGTCCAGGTAAATCTTTTGACAAAGCAAAAGAAGATGGATTTGACACTTACACAGTAGCAGAAGCAACTAAATTGGCTGATGTTATCATGATTTTGGCACCAGACGAAATCCAACAAGAATTGTACGAAGCGGAAATCGCTCCAAACTTGGAAGCTGGGAATGCAGTTGGATTTGCTCATGGTTTCAACATTCACTTCGAATTTATCAAAGTTCCTGCGGATGTAGATGTCTTTATGTGTGCTCCTAAAGGACCAGGGCACTTGGTACGCCGTACTTACGAAGAAGGATTTGGTGTACCAGCTCTTTACGCAGTATACCAAGATGCAACAGGAAATGCGAAAAACATTGCTATGGACTGGTGTAAAGGTGTTGGAGCAGCTCGTGTAGGTCTTCTTGAAACAACATACAAAGAAGAAACTGAAGAAGATTTGTTTGGTGAACAAGCTGTACTTTGTGGTGGTTTGACTGCCCTTATCGAAGCAGGTTTCGAAGTCTTGACAGAAGCAGGTTACGCTCCAGAATTGGCTTACTTTGAAGTTCTTCACGAAATGAAATTGATCGTTGACTTGATCTATGAAGGTGGATTCAAGAAAATGCGTCAATCTATTTCAAACACTGCTGAATACGGTGACTATGTATCAGGTCCACGTGTGATTACTGAGCAAGTTAAAGAAAATATGAAAGCTGTCTTGGCAGACATCCAAAATGGTAAATTTGCAAATGACTTTGTAAATGACTATAAAGCTGGACGTCCAAAATTGACTGCTTACCGTGAACAAGCAGCTAACCTTGAAATTGAAAAAGTTGGTGCAGAATTGCGTAAAGCAATGCCTTTCGTTGGTAAAAACGACGATGATGCATTCAAAATCTATAACTAATTAGAAAGCAAAGAATTTTGCTTAAAATAGTAGCTTCAGCTATTCATGGGATATTAGATATACTTATTTAGGGGTTGAAATCATATGAATATTACCAATTTGTTTTCTATCAAGACAGGATGTGATGAAACTGATAGGCAACTGCAAAAATTATTTTTTCAGTTGGATTTACAATTGGGAGAATTGACAGATCAACTAAGAAAATTAGATTCTAATTTTGTTTCTCGTAGTCAATTTGTAGACACGCTGGATTTGAATGATGTAGAATATAAAGAAGTTTTAAACTATTTTATCTTCCATCGTAATGATAGTGAAGAAAGTTTGGCAGAATGGTTATATGATTGGATTTCCACAAATCGTTATGAACTTCCTAAAGAGTTTTCAATTCGTATGGCTCATAAATATCATGAAAGTGTTGCTGAAGTTTTTGGAGATGAATAACTAAAAAAACAGTCATTAGTGACTGTTTTTTATAGAAAAAGAGGTTTTATATGTTAAGTTCAAAAGATATTATCAAGGCTCATAAGGTCTTGAATGGTGTGGTTGTGAATACCCCACTGGATTACGACCATTATTTATCGGAGAAGTATGGTGCTAAGATTTATTTGAAAAAAGAAAATGCCCAGCGTGTTCGTTCCTTTAAAATTCGTGGTGCCTATTATGCTATTTCTCAGCTCAGCAAGGAAGAACGTGAGCGTGGGGTAGTCTGTGCTTCTGCGGGAAATCATGCGCAGGGAGTTGCCTATACTTGTAATGAGATGAAAATTCCTGCTACTATTTTTATGCCCATTACCACTCCGCAACAAAAGATTGGTCAGGTTCGCTTTTTTGGTGGGGATTTTGTAACCATTAAACTAGTTGGAGATACCTTTGATGCCTCAGCCAAAGCAGCTCAAGAATTTACAGTCTCTGAAAATCGTACCTTTATTGCTCCCTTTGATGATACTCATGTCCAAGCGGGTCAAGGAACAGTTGCTTATGAGATTTTAGAAGAAGCTCGAAAAGAATCGATTGACTTTGATGCTGTCTTGGTCCCTGTTGGTGGTGGCGGTCTCATTGCCGGGGTTTCTACCTATATCAAGGAAACAAGTCCAGAAATTGAAGTCATTGGGGTAGAGGCTAATGGAGCGCGTTCCATGAAAGCTGCTTTTGAAGCTGGTGGACCTGTTAAACTCAAAGAAATTGACAAATTTGCGGATGGGATTGCTGTGCAAAAGGTAGGACAGTTGACCTATGAAGCAACGCGTCAACATGTTCAAACTTTGGTAGGTGTCGATGAGGGATTGATTTCTGAAACTTTGATTGACCTCTACTCTAAGCAAGGGATTGTTGCAGAACCTGCTGGAGCAGCTAGTATCGCCTCTTTAGAGGTTTTAGCTGAATATATCAAGGGGAAAACCATTTGTTGTATCATTTCTGGAGGGAATAATGATATCAACCGTATGCCAGAAATGGAAGAGCGTGCCTTGATTTATGATGGGATCAAACATTACTTTGTGGTCAATTTCCCACAGCGTCCAGGAGCTTTGCGTGAGTTTGTAAATGATATCTTGGGGCCAAATGATGATATCACCCGTTTTGAGTATATCAAGCGAGCTAGTAAGGGAACAGGTCCAGTATTGATTGGGATCGCTTTGGCAGATAAGCATGATTATGCAGGCTTAATTCGTCGAATGGAAGGTTTTGATCCAGCTTATATTAACTTAAATGGGAATGAAACGCTCTATAATATGCTTGTCTGAGGACTAATAAAAAAATATCATATTATTTGCACAACTAATGTATAGGTGTTATAATGATAGTGAAGAAAGGGGGCGATTCCTATGGTTTTAGGAAGCTTATCGTGCTATTTCTACTACAACTCACTATAACACCTATTATTTTCGATTCTGTTTATATTAAGGCGGCAGAATTACTTACTATATATAAGGAAATTTTTTGAAATCCCCAATTGTATATATCCCTAATTTGAGATTTCTCTAAATATAATAGGAATCAAAAAAAATAATCAATGTTTGTGAGATGACTGCTAGGTGAGTTGGTCGAAAAAACTCGTGAGATAGACAATAGTGCTAGACATGCAATAGCTAGTGATACTGATTTTAAATGACTAGCTGGAAAGTGGATATGTAATCAGAAGATGCAAGATTGTACAAAGTAAGTAGTACCGGTTGTGAAATGGATAAGATATAGATAAGGACAGGAAAGGAACCAAAGAAGGAGAAAGAAAACGGAATGATTTAGAGATAGTGAGGAGTGAAAGACTATCTTTAGTGGGCTTGTTGATTTAAAAGGAATAGATAGAATGAAATAGTAAATCCTGTCTATCCTATTAAGAAACTGGTATTCAGCATACGTGAATATTTTTACAAATTTAAAGTTTAATAATGCAATTGTTTTTTAGGAGCATACTGATGGGTTATAGTAAGCGGAAAACTATATATTATCGGCTTTAAAAAGGAAGTAAGAAGATTCTGGGTCATTTATTTTATTGAATATATGTTTTTTTATTGACAAAAGTAGTAAAAACGTATACAATTAAGTATTGTAAAGAAGAAAATAGGAGAAAAACATGGCTAAGTCAAACTTTGAAAAAGTAGAATCAGTTGTTGGCTGGGTTCGTGATAAGAAAATCACAGGCTACCGTATCTCTAAGGAAACGAATGCGCGTGAAATGTCTATCATTGCTCTGGCGCAGGGTCGTGCAAAAGTAAAAAATATTTCATTTGAAACAGCCCTAGGCCTAATTGATTTCTATGAAAAAAATCATGAAAAATTTGAAGATTAATCTTTGGATAACGGCGGATTCTTGACCCTCAAGTAGTAGAGATAGAGAATCTGCCTTTTCATTTTGAGGACAGCAAAAAGACTGCACGGTTGAGGCAGCCTTTTCTTTTTATTTGAGATAGCGTTGAAGGAATTCTTTTGTACGGTCTTCTTTAGGATTGGTGAAGAGATCTTCTGGTTTGCCTTCTTCAGCAATCACACCCTTATCCATAAAGATAACACGGTGAGAGACATCACGGGCGAATTCCATTTCGTGGGTTACGACAATCATGGTCAAGCCTTCCTGAGCCAGATCTTGCATGATTTTGAGGACTTCTCCAACCATTTCTGGATCGAGAGCTGATGTTGGTTCATCAAAGAGAATAGCGTCCGGATTCATGGAGAGGGCACGAGCGATGGCCACACGTTGTTTTTGACCCCCTGAGAGTTGTCTTGGCTTCGCTTGCCAGTAGCGTTCTCCCATGCCGACTTTTTCTAGGTTTTCTTTGGCAGTCTTTTCAGCTTCTGTGCGTTCGCGTTTAAGGACAGTTGTCTGAGCGACAATTGTGTTTTCAAGCACGTTGAGATTTTCAAAGAGGTTAAAGGATTGGAACACCATCCCCAACTTTTCACGGTATTGCGTGAGGTCATAGCCTTTTTCGAGGACATTTTGTCCATGATAAAGGATTTGTCCATCAGTTGGTGTTTCAAGTAGGTTGATGGAGCGTAGGAAGGTCGATTTCCCGCTTCCAGAGCTTCCGATGATAGAGATTACCTCTCCCTTGTGGACAGTGAGTGAAATGTCTTTTAGCACTTCGTTTTGGCCATAGGATTTTTTGAGGTGTTTAATTTCAAGGATTGCTTGTGTCATTATTTAAAATCCTCCGTTTGTATTTGGTTAGCACCTGTAGTATAGGTATCCATGTCCATTCTGCGTTCGATGAAGCGTAGGATACGTGTTACGGTGAAGGTGAGGACAAAGTAAATCACGGCGATGATTGTAAATGTCTGGAAGTATTGATAGGTTTGAGTTGCCACGGTATTTCCTGAGAAATAAAGTTCGACAACAGAGATAACGTTCAATACAGATGTATCTTTGATATTGATGACAAATTCATTACCAGTTGCAGGTAGGATGTTACGGACAACCTGAGGCAGGACAATCTTACGCATGGTTTGGTTATGGGTCATACCAAGAGCAGTAGCAGCTTCAAATTGTCCCTTGTCAACTGCTAGGATACCACCACGGACGATTTCAGTCATGTAGGCACCAGTGTTAATCGAAACGATGAAGATAGCAGCCAGTGTGCGATCAAGGTTGATACCGAAAGCTTGGGCAGTTCCATAGTAGATAACCATCGATTGAACGATCATTGGCGTACCACGGAAAATTTCAATGTAGACATTGAGGATCCAGCCGACTAGTTTTTGTAGGCTATAAATGGCTTTATTTTCAGAGAGAGGAGCAGTACGGAAAACACCAATGGCAAGTCCAATAATGAGACCTGTGATAGTTCCGACGATAGAGATTAAAAGGGTGACACCCGCACCACGCAAGAGTTGTTGCCAGTTTTCAGAAAGAATTTTAGCGACTTGGCTGAAGAAACTACTGCTAGTCTCTTCAGTTGTTGTAGATTCGGCAGGTTGTTCCTTGATCATACGATCCATCAAGGCAACTTGGTCATCTTTTGAAATGGTTTCGATGCTGGCATTGATTTGGCTAATACGATTGTCATCTTTACGAAGTCCAATGGCGATAGCTGTATCTTCTTCCCCAGTTTTGAAACCTGGTTCTACTTGGACCATCTTGAACTTAGAGTTAGCAGCTTCAGCAGTCAGAGCTTCTGGGCGTTCAGAAACATAGGCATCGATGACACCAGCCTCAAGAGCTTGGCGCATTTGAGCGAAGTCTCCCATAGCTGTTTCTTTTTTAGCACCTAAGATTTGTGCAATCAAGTCGTAGAGGTAGACACCTTGTTGAGAAGTGATTTTCGCACCATTAAAGTCATCCAAAGATTTAGCATTTGCGTAGGCAGAATCTTTTTTGATAAGCAAAACTGGTTCGCTAGTGTAGTAACTGCTTGAAAAGGCAATTTCTTGTTTACGCTCGGCAGTAGGACTCATACCTGCGATAATCATGTCAATCTTACCAGAAGTAAGGGCAGGGACTAGACCTTCCCACTTGGTTTTAACAACCAAAGGTTCTTTACCTAAGTCCTTAGCGATTTTCTTGGCGATTTGAACATCGTATCCGTTGGCATACTGGTTGGTTCCATCGATTTTGACAGCTCCATTGCTATCATCATCCTGGGTCCAGTTAAAGGGGGCATATGCTGCTTCCATCCCGATGCGTAAATATTCATCGGCTTGAGCAACATTGACAAGTCCTAGCATCAGCAAGAGACTTGTGAAAATAGATAAGTATATTTTTCTCATGATTTCTCCTATTCTAATCTATTAAAAAATAACTGTCTCCTATTTTATCGAAAAATGCGTAATTTTTCAACATAAGTAAGCCTTTACTTACGAAAAAATGCTATAATGATAAGAAAGATAAAAAGGGGGCTTAGTTGATGAAAAAAACTTTTTTCTTACTGATGTTTGGCTTGTTTTGCCTTCTGCCACTTTCTGTTTTCGCCATTGATTTCAAGATAAACTCTTACCAAGGGGATTTGTATATTCATGCAGACAATACGGCAGAATTTAGACAAAAGATAGTTTATCAGTTTGAGGAGGACTTTAAGGGCCAAATCGTGGGACTTGGACGTGCTGGCAAGATGCCTAGTGGATTTGACATTGATCCTCATCCAAAGGTTCAGGCTGCGAAAAATGGTGCTGAACTAGCAGACGTTACGAGCGAAGTGACAGAAGAAGCGAATGGTTATACTGTGAGAGTCTATAATCCAGGCCAGGAAGGCGACACAGTTGAAGTTGAGCTTACATGGAACTTAAAAAATTTGCTTTTCCTATATGATGACATTGCTGAATTAAATTGGCAACCTTTAACAGATAGTTCAGGGGCTATTGGCAAGTTTGAATTTCATGTAAGGGGAGACAAGGGAGCTGAAAAAACTCTTTTTCCATACAGGGAAACTTTTTAGAGAGGGAACGATTGAAAAGAGTAGCCTTGATTATACTATTCGTTTGGACAATCTTCCGGCTAAGCGTGGAGTTGAATTGCATGCCTATTGGCCTCGAACTGATTTTGCTAGCGCTAGGGATCAGGGATTGAAAGGAAATCATTTAGAAGAATTTAATAAGGTAGAAGACTCGATTGTTAAAGAAAAAGAGCAAAGTAAACAACTCCTTACTTGGGTCTTACCTTCGATACTTTCTATCTCCTTGTTATTGAGTGTCTGCTTCTATTTTATCTATAGAAGAAAGACCACTCCTTCAGTCAAATATGCCAAAAATCATCGTCTCTATGAACCACCAATGGAATTAGAGCCTATGGTTTTATCAGAGGCTGTCTACTCGACCTCCTTGGAGGAAGTGAGTCCCTTGGTCAAGGGGGCTGGCAAATTCACCTTTGACCAACTTATTCAAGCTACCTTGCTAGATGTGATAGACCGTGGAAATGTCTCTATCATTTCAGAAGGAGATGCAGTTGGTTTGAGGCTAGTAAAAGAAGATGGTTTGTCAAGCTTTGAGAAAGACTGTCTAAATCTGGCTTTTTCAGGCAAAAAAGAAGAAACTCTTTCCAATTTGTTTGCGGATTACAAGGTATCTGATAGTCTTTATCGTAGAGCAAAAGTCTCTGATGAAAAACGGATTCAAGCAAAGGGGCGTCAGCTTAAATCTTCTTTCGAAGCAGTATTAAAAGAGATGCAAGAAGGGGTCAGAGACAGGGTTTTCTTCTGGGGGCTCCCAGATTACTATCGTCCTTTAACTGGTGGGGAAAAGGCCTTGCAAGTGGGTATGGGACTCTCCACTATCTTGCCCCTATTTATTGGATTTGGTTTGTTCTTGTACAGTTTGGACGTTTATGGCTATCTTTACCTCCCCTTGCCAATACTTGGTTTTCTAGGTTTGGTTTTGGCTGTTTTCTATTATTGGAAGCTTCGATTAGATAATCGTGATGGTGTCCTAAATGAAGCAGGAGCAGAGGTCTACTATCTCTGGACCAGTTTTGAAAATATGTTGCGTGAGATTGCGCGATTGGATCAGGCTGAATTGGAAAGTATTGTGGTCTGGAATCGCCTCTTGGTCTATGCGACCTTATTTGGCTATGCGGACAAGGTCAGCCATTTGATGAAGGTTCATCAGATTCAAGTGGAAAATCCAGATATCAACCTCTATGTAGCTTATGGCTGGCACAGTATGTTTTATCATTCAAGCGCGCAAATGAGCCATTATGCCAGTGTCGCAAATACAGCAAGTACCTACTCTGTATCTTCTGGAAGTGGAAGTTCTGGCGGTGGTTTCTCTGGAGGCGGAGGTGGTGGAAGTATCGGTGCCTTTTAAAGAGAACTGCCATAGATTGAAAAATATGCTATAATGGAAGATAGAAAAAGGAGTAATCTATGTATCTTATTGAAATTTTAAAATCTATCTTCTTCGGGATTGTTGAAGGAATTACGGAATGGTTGCCGATTTCCAGTACAGGTCACTTGATTTTAGCAGAGGAATTTATCCAATACCAAAATCAAAACGAAGCCTTTGTGTCCATGTTTAATGTCGTGATTCAGCTTGGTGCGATTTTGGCGGTCATGGTAATCTACTTTAACAAGCTCAATCCTTTCAAACCGACTAAGGACAAGCAGGAAGTTCGTAAGACTTGGAGACTATGGCTGAAGGTCTTGATTGCGACCTTGCCTTTACTTGCCGTCTTTAAGTTTGATGATTGGTTTGATACCCACTTCCATAACATGGTTTCTGTTGCTCTCATGTTGATTATCTATGGGATTGCCTTTATCTATTTGGAAAAACGTAATAAAGCGCGTGCTATCGAGCCAAGTGTGACAGAGTTGGACAAGCTTCCTTATACAACAGCTTTCTATATCGGACTCTTCCAAGTTCTTGCCCTTTTACCAGGGACAAGCCGTTCTGGAGCTACAATCGTCGGTGGTTTGTTAAATGGAACCAGTCGTTCAGTTGTGACAGAATTTACCTTCTATCTAGGGATTCCTGTTATGTTTGGAGCTAGTGCCTTAAAGATTTTCAAATTTTTGAAAGCAGGACAGCTCTTGAGCTTTGGACAATTGTTCTTGCTCTTGGTTGCGATGGGAGTCGCTTTTGCAGTCAGCATGGTGGCTATTCGCTTTTTGACAAGTTATGTGAAAAAACACGATTTTACCCTTTTTGGTAAATACCGCATCGTGCTTGGTAGTGTCTTGCTACTTTACAGTTTTGTCCGTTTATTTGTATAAGAAAAACCTTGAAGGGGCAGCTCTTCAAGGTTTTATACTCTTTGAAAATCTCTTCAGACCGCGTCAGCTCTATCTGCAACCTCAAAACAGTGTTTTGAGCAGCCTGCGGCTAGCTTCCTAGTTTGCTCTTTGATTTTCATTGAGTTTCAAAATCCAGTCACGGTAATCCCCAGCAGGCGGACACCTCTTTCTTTCTCGCTTAATTCTTCATAGAGTTGTAGGGCTATTTGGCTTATCTGGCTAGCATCCTGTGTTTTTTGAGCTAGACTTTTTCGTTTAGTGAGAGTTGAAAAGTCCTCGTAGCGGATTTTCAAAATGACAATTTTTCCAGATTTTTCTTGTTGACTGAGATTGAGAGCGACTCTTTCTGATAGAAGAGTCAGCTCTTTTTTGATATCTTCCTCGGCACGGAGAATCTTCCCATAGGTTTTCTCCTTCCCGATTGACTTACGGATGCGATTGGATTTGACTGGGGAATTGTGGATGCCACGAGCCTTTCGATAAAGGTCATAACCCAGTCTACCAAAACGATCTATTAGGGTCACTTCAGGGACTTCAAGTAGGTCAGCGCCAGTAAAAACGCCCATTTGATGAAGACGTTCTACAGTCTTTTTTCCTACTCCATGAAACTTGGAAATATCCATTTGTTTGAGGAAATCCTCAGCTTGGTCAGGTAGAATCACTGTCAAACCATGTGGTTTTTGATAATCACTGGCCATTTTAGCCAAGAATTTGTTGTAAGAAACGCCAGCAGAAGCAGTTAGATGGAGTTCTTGCCAGATATCCTCTTGAATGAGGCGAGCAATTTTGACCGCTGACTTGATCCCGAGTTTATTTTCTGTCACATCCAAATAGGCTTCGTCAATGCTCATGGGTTCTATTAAATCTGTATAGCGCTTAAAGATAGCTCGAATCTGGAGTCCCACAGCTTTGTATTTCTCATAATTCCCCGAGATGAAGACGGCCTGGGGACAACGCTCATAGGCTTCCTTAGAGCTCATGGCTGAATGGATACCAAAAGCTCGTGCCTCATAGCTACAGGTAGAAACGACTCCCCGCCCACCTGTTTGCCGAGGGTCACTGCCGATAATGACAGGTTTTCCTCTGAGTTTAGGATTATCTCTGATTTCCACCGCAGCAAAAAAGGCATCCATGTCAATATGGATGATTTTTCTTGACAAATCATTTAACAAAGGAAAAATCAACATGCCTAGCCCCCTTTTTACCGCTTATTTTCTTTTATTATACCCTTTTTTCTGAAAAAAAGAAAAAAGGACTTTATTTTTTCAAAAATATAATACAGTTTGAAATAAAATATAGACTGTTTTAGAAAAGAAAGTGTAAAAATAGGGATTTTCCACTTGTTGAAATCGGTTACTGTATGGTATACTTGTCTCATGAATGTAACAGATGGTTGTTACTAGAAAGAAAAAAGAGGACATTAACATGGTTGTTAAAACAGTTGTTGAAGCACAAGATATTTTTGACAAAGCTTGGGAAGGCTTCAAAGGCGTAGATTGGAAAGAAAAAGCAAGTGTATCACGCTTCGTACAAGCTAACTACACACCTTACGATGGAGACGAAAGCTTCCTTGCAGGACCAACAGAACGTTCACTTCACATCAAAAAAATTGTAGAAGAAACGAAGGCTCACTACGAAGAAACTCGTTTCCCAATGGACACTCGTCCAACATCTATCGCTGATATCCCAGCAGGATTTATCGATAAAGAAAATGAAGTTATCTTCGGTATCCAAAACGATGAACTCTTCAAATTGAACTTCATGCCAAAAGGTGGTATCCGTATGGCTGAAACAACTTTGAAAGAAAATGGATACGAACCAGATCCAGCTGTTCACGAAATCTTTACTAAATACGTAACAACAGTTAACGACGGTATCTTCCGTGCCTACACTTCAAACATTCGTCGCGCACGTCACGCACACACTGTAACTGGTCTTCCAGATGCATACTCACGCGGACGTATCATCGGTGTTTACGCACGTCTTGCTCTTTACGGTGCAGACTACTTGATGCAAGAAAAAGTAAACGACTGGAATGCAATCGAAGAAATTGATGAAGAAACAATCCGTCTTCGTGAAGAAATCAACCTTCAATACCAAGCATTGCAACAAGTTGTTCGCTTGGGTGACCTTTACGGAGTTGATGTTCGCAAACCAGCGATGAACGTTAAAGAAGCGATCCAATGGGTTAACATCGCCTTCATGTCTGTCTGCCGTGTTATCAACGGTGCTGCTACATCTCTAGGACGTGTACCAATCGTTTTGGACATCTTTGCAGAACGTGACCTTGCTCGTGGTACATTTACTGAATCAGAAATCCAAGAATTCGTTGATGATTTCGTTATGAAACTTCGTACAGTTAAATTTGCTCGGACAAAAGCTTACGACCAATTGTACTCAGGTGACCCAACTTTCATCACAACTTCTATGGCTGGTATGGGTAACGACGGTCGTCACCGTGTTACTAAGATGGACTACCGTTTCTTGAACACTCTTGACAACATCGGTAACTCTCCAGAACCAAACTTGACAGTTCTTTGGACTGATAAATTGCCATACAACTTCCGCCGCTACTGTATGCACATGAGCCACAAACACTCTTCTATCCAATACGAAGGTGTAACAACAATGGCTAAAGACGGATATGGTGAAATGAGTTGTATCTCATGCTGTGTGTCTCCACTTGACCCAGAAAATGAAGAACAACGCCACAACATCCAGTACTTCGGTGCGCGTGTAAACGTATTGAAAGCCCTTCTTACTGGTTTGAACGGTGGTTACGACGATGTTCACAAAGACTACAAAGTATTTGACATCGAACCAATCCGTGACGAAGTTCTTGAATTTGAATCAGTTAAAGCTAACTTTGAAAAATCTCTTGACTGGTTGACTGACACTTACGTAGATGCCTTGAACATCATTCACTACATGACTGATAAATACAACTACGAAGCTGTTCAAATGGCCTTCTTGCCAACTAAACAACGTGCCAACATGGGATTCGGTATCTGTGGATTTGCCAACACTGTTGACACATTGTCAGCTATTAAGTACGCTACAGTTAAACCAATCCGTGACGAAAATGGCTATATCTACGATTACGAAACAATCGGTGAATACCCACGTTGGGGTGAAGATGACCCACGTTCAAACGAATTGGCAGAATGGTTGATCGAAGCTTACACTACTCGTCTACGTAGCCACAAACTTTACAAAGACGCAGAAGCTACTGTATCACTTTTGACAATCACATCTAACGTTGCTTACTCTAAACAAACTGGTAACTCACCAGTCCACAAAGGTGTATACCTCAACGAAGATGGTTCTGTGAACTTGTCTAAACTTGAATTCTTCTCACCAGGTGCTAACCCATCTAACAAAGCTAAAGGTGGATGGTTGCAAAACTTGAACTCACTTTCTAGCCTTGACTTTAGTTATGCAGCTGATGGTATCTCATTGACTACTCAGGTTTCTCCACGTGCTCTTGGTAAGACTCGTGATGAACAAGTTGATAACTTGGTAACAATCCTTGATGGTTACTTTGAAAACGGTGGACAACACGTTAACTTGAACGTTATGGACTTGAACGATGTTTACGAAAAGATCATGTCAGGTGAAGACGTTATCGTACGTATTTCTGGATACTGTGTAAACACTAAATACCTCACTCCAGAACAAAAAACTGAATTGACACAACGTGTCTTCCACGAAGTTCTTTCAATGGATGACGCCTTGGATGCATTGAGCTAATCAAGTTCTTGAATAATGAAATAAGGAACCCTCGGTCAATCGACTGAGGGTTTTGTGCTTGGGATCTTCAATTCCTTGAGTCAGGCACTAAAATGTCTGACCAGGATTCAAAGATACTTATTGAGTTGCGGGAGGTATTTGATACTCAATGAAAATCAAATAGCAAACTAGGAAGCTAGCCACAGGTTGCTCAAAACACTGTTTTGAGGTTGTAGATAAGACTGACAAAGTCAGTCACATATATACGGCAAGGCGAAGCTGATGTGGTTTGAATTTTATCTCTTAGACCAAGTTCTCTTCATAAAGAGAAGTAGGATTGGATAAATCTCCAAGCGGCCTGCAATCATTGCAAAGGAGAGGAGAATTTTTGAGATAGGGCTAAAGATTGAGAAACTAGATGTCGTTCCTAGAATAGGACCGATGTTATTGAAACAGCTAAAGACAGCACTGGTAACGATCAGGAAATCATTGCTATCTAGGCTGACAATAAAGATAAGCGCTAGCAAAATCATAGAATAGATGACAAAGTACTTGAGAATCTTATGCTGGGTATCTTTGTCAATCACCGTTTTATTCACATGGAGGGTCAAAACACGGTGGGGCGATAGAATGGACAAAATTTGGTTTTTGGCAATTTTTGAAAGGATGAGGCCTCGAATAATCTTGAGTCCACCTGCAGTTGATCCAGCAGAGCCACCGATTGCCATGAGGAAAAGGAGGATAAACTGGGAGAAGAGGGACCAATTGGTAGTGTCTCCATATCCAAAACCAGTTGTTGTAATGATGTTGGAAACCTGGAAGAAGTCCATTTCAAAGCTCTTGGAAAATCCTGGGTAGAGATAGAGGGTATTAAGGCTGATCAAGGCTGTAGAAACCAGTACGATGACCAAATAAGCCCGAAGTTCTTCATCTCCAAAGAAGGCTTTGACGCGACGGAGCATGAGGTAGTAGTAAAGGTTGAAATTTACCCCAAAAACCAGAACTCCGATACTAACCAGATAGGTAATTAGTGAACTGCCATAGTGGGCAATTCCGTCGTTATAGACGGTAAAACCTCCTGTACCTGCTGTTCCCATAGCAATGACAAAACTATCAAATAGGGGCATGCCAGCCAGATAATAGATGATGACAAAGAGGGAGAAGAGAGCTAGATAAAGGAGATAGAGAATCTGGGCAGTATTTTTGAGTTTGGATACAACCTTGCCGAAAACAGGGCCAGGAACCTCGGCCTTCATCACTTCTAGGTGGCTATTTTTGGCATTGTCCATAATAGCAAGTGCAAAAACAAGCACTCCCATCCCTCCAATCAAGTGGGTAAAACTTCGCCAGAAGAGGAGGGAACGGCTGAGAACCGAAACGTCGTTCAAAATACTTGCTCCAGTAGTTGTAAAGCCAGAACTGATTTCAAAAAAGGCATCAATAAGGCTGGGGATTTGCCCAGCAAAGACAAAGGGGAGACCGCCAAAGAAGGACCAAAGGATCCAACAGAGGGCCACAATCAAGACTCCCTCCTTGGCATAAATCCGTTGATTTTTTGGCTTCTGTAAACTCCCTGAACCGCCTAACAATACGAGAATCCCTATGGTCGAAAAGAGGACTGTAAAGACTTGGCTCGATTCACGGTAATAGACAGCAATCGCAACAGGAACCAAAAGGAGAACAGCTTCAATCAAAAGTAATTTTGAAAGGAGGTAGCGAATCATACTTTTATTCATTTCTTACCTCGCAATCAAGTCATAAATCTTAGTGATATTCGGCAACAAGGTTGTTACTAGGAGCTTGTCTCCAACTTCCAACATATCCTCCCCAGTTGGGAAAATCGTTTTGCCCTTTCGAATGATAGCTGCAATAAGAACCCCTTTTTTCAATTTCAGTTGAGAAAGAGGTTTGGCAGTCATTTTATTGGCTTCCTTGATATGGAATTGCAGGGTTTCGATTTGGCCATTGGCTAGATGGTGCATGGCTTGAAGGTCTGAATACTGGGCATTAACTCGACCACGAATAAAGTGCATAATCGTATCTACAGCGATGCTTTTAGGTGTGATGATACTTGAAAAATCAGGCGCATTGATAATCTCGAGGAGACTGGTACGATTGACCTTAGTAATATTTTTCTGTACACCTACCCTGTCAAGGAACATAGATGTAATCAGATTTTCCTCATCGACTCCTGTTAGAGTCGCAACGGCATCATAGTGTTGAGCACTTTCTTCCAGCAGGATATCTTGTGCGGTACCATCTCCTTGAACGATGTAGAGGTTTGGGAATTTCTCGCTAAAGAAGCTAGCGATTTCAGGATTGATTTCAATAATCTTAGTATCAATACGACTATCTTTGAGGATACCTAGTAGATAATAGGCAATTCTACCAGCTCCAACAATAAGAAGACTCTTCACGGCACGAGACTTGAAATAATTATGGAAGAGCATCATATCAACACGGTTACCAGTGACAAAGATTCTATCTTTATCCTGTATGGTCATATCACCACTTGGGATGATAATTTGATGATCTCTTTCTATCGCACATACAATGACATTGCCAAATTTTTTCCGAAAATCAGAAATGGGCATTTGGCAAAGACCACTGGAGGATTTAACAGTGAATTCCATCAAGCTGACCCGTCCACCAAAGAAACGTTCGACAGATAGAGCGTTGGGGAAGTCAATGATGTTGGCGATAGCGCGGGCAGCCAAGAGCTCAGGGTTAACGATAAGAGAAAAACCGAGAATATTCTTTTCTTTGAAATAGGAGTTAGAATATTCAGGGTTCCGCACCCGAACGATGGTCTCTTTAGCTCCCATTTTTTTGGCTAGAACGGCTGCAATCATGTTCACTTCATCGTATTCAGTCAGGGCGATAAAGATATCACAATCCTGGACACTGGCTTGCTCAAGGATGGTAAAATCGGCCCCGTTACCAAGGATACCCATGATATCAAAGCGATTGACAATATGATTGAGGACAGCTTCGTCTTGCTCAATCAGCAAAACATCATGCTTTTCTGCAACCAAGGAGCGACAGAGGGCAGAACTAACTTTTCCCCCTCCGACAAGGATAATTTTCATAATAAAACCTACTTTTTCATGATGTAACTATCATATCCTTTTTCAAAAAAATGCACCTACTAGCTAATAAGAAGAGCTTTTAGTAGGACATTTGCTATAAGGTAAAACTATATCCTAACCAATTGAAATAGCTATTAGCACCTTTCTCTGAAATATGGTATGATAAAGGGTATGCAAGGAGACAAAATGAATAATAATTTACTGGTACTACAATCAGACTTTGGTCTGGTTGATGGTGCGGTATCGGCTATGATTGGAGTGGCTTTAGAAGAGTCTCCAACCTTAAAAATTCATCACTTGACGCACGATATCACGCCTTATAATATTTTTGAGGGTAGTTACCGTCTCTTTCAGACGGTGGATTACTGGCCTGAGGGAACGACTTTTGTATCGGTTGTCGATCCAGGTGTCGGCTCGAAACGTAAGAGTGTGGTTGCCAAGACTGCAAACAATCAATACATTGTCACGCCAGATAATGGGACTCTTTCTTTTATCAAGAAACACGTTGGTATTGTAGCCGTTCGTGAAATTTCTGAGGTAGCTAATAGGCGTCAAAACACAGAGCATTCTTATACCTTCCACGGTCGTGATGTCTATGCCTATACTGGTGCTAAACTGGCCAGTGGTCACATTTCTTTTGAGGAAGTGGGGCCAGAGCTCAGTGTGGATCAGATTGTGGAACTTCCAGTCGTAGAGACCATTATTGAAGATCATCTGGTGAAGGGAGCCATTGATATTCTGGATGTGCGTTTTGGTTCGCTTTGGACCTCTATTACGCGAGAAGAATTTTACAAACTGGAACCAGAATTTGGTGACCGTTTTGAAGTGACCATCTATCACGCTGATATGCTGGTCTATCAAAATCAGGTTGTTTATGGCAAATCATTTGCAGATGTGAGAATTGGGCAACCCATCCTTTACATCAACTCTCTCTATCGTTTAGGTCTGGCTATCAACCAAGGTTCCTTTGCCAAGGCCTATAATGTAGGTGTCGGTTCATCTTGGACCATTGAAATAAAGAAAATAGAATCATAAAATAGGAGAATATAGATGAAAAATCAATCAATTAAACAAGTTGTTGCTGTAGGAATTGGCGCTGCCCTCTTTGTCGTCATCGGGATGATCAACATTCCGACCCCTGTTCCAAATACAAGCATCCAGCTTCAGTATGCGGTACAAGCGCTACTTTCTATTATTTTTGGACCGATTATCGGTTTGCTTGTCGGGTTGATTGGTCATGCAATCAAGGACTCTCTTGCTGGTTACGGTCTGTGGTGGACTTGGATTATCGCTAGTGGGCTCTTTGGTCTAGCTGTGGGGCTATTTAGAAAGTACGTTCGCGTGATCAATGGTGTCTTTGACTGGAAAGATATTCTTATTTTTAACCTCATTCAACTACTTGCAAATGCCCTTGTTTGGGGTGTCTTGGCACCACTTGGAGATGTTGTGATTTATCAAGAAGCTGCAGAAAAAGTATTTGCCCAAGGAATTGTTGCGGGAATTGCTAATGGTGTATCTGTAGCTATTGCAGGAACTCTTCTCTTGCTTGCCTATGCAGGAACTCAAACTCGTGCAGGAAGTTTGAAAAAGGACTAATACTCTTCGAAAATCTCTTCAAACCACGTCAGCTCTATCTGCAACCTCAAAACAGTGTTTTGAGCAACTTGTGGCTAGCTTTCTGGTTTGCTCTTTGATTTTCATTGAGTATAAAATGATGGGGAAGGCTGGGCAACCAGTCTTTTTCGATGTTTATAGATTAGTTAGGCAAGTAAGCTAGGATAGGAATCTTTTTGGCGCTAAGATTTTAAGAGAAGAGACTGCAAGAAGGGGTAAATTTATGATAAAATAGAAGTCTAATACTCTGCGAAAATCTAATTTAAACTGCGTCAGCTCTATCTGCAACCTCAAAACAGTGTTTTGAGCAACCTACGGCTAACTTCCTGGTTTGCTCTTTGATTTTCATTGAGTAGAAGAAGCGAATGAAGAGAGTAAGATGAAAGAAGCTATAATTGAGTGGAAGGATTTCTCTTTCCGGTATGAAACACAACAAGAACCGACCTTGCAGGGGGTGGACTTGACCATTTACAAGGGAGAGAAAGTCTTAATTGTTGGGCCATCTGGGTCAGGTAAATCTACCTTGGGTCAGTGTTTGAATGGGATAATTCCCAATATTTACAAGGGCCAGATGTCTGGAGAATTTGTGATCAAGGGTCAAGCCGCTTTTGATATGAGCATCTATGATAAGTCTCATCTGGTCAGTACAGTTTTGCAGGATACAGATGGGCAGTTTATCGGATTGTCCGTGGCAGAAGACTTGGCTTTTGCTCTGGAGAATGATGTGACAGATCTAGAAGAGATGAAAAGTCGTGTTCATAAATGGGCTGAAAAGCTGGACCTTCTCCCTTTACTAGCTCAGCGTCCTCAAGACTTGTCTGGTGGACAAAAGCAGCGAGTTAGTCTAGCCGGTGTCTTGATTGATGAAAGTCCGATTCTCTTGTTTGATGAGCCACTCGCCAATCTGGATCCCAAGTCAGGTCAGGATATTATTGAATTGATTGATCAGATTCATAAGGAGGAGGGGACGACGACCCTTATTATCGAGCACCGTTTGGAAGATGTTCTGCATCGACCTGTGGATCGGATTGTCTTGATAAACGATGGCCGTATCCTCTTTAATGGAAGTCCTGATCAGTTATTGGCGACTGATTTGTTGACCCAAAATGGAATTCGCGAACCCCTTTATCTAACCACTCTCCGTCAATTGGGTGTGGATTTAGCTAAGGAAGAACAATTAGCAAATCTGGATAACTTGTCTATCTCAAAAGGCCATGTTCAATTGCGGACGGAACTGGTAAAAGAAACCCCAGAATTGCAGTCACTCTTTAGACTAGAGGACGTGTCGTTTTCTTATGATGATAGACCGATTTTAAAATCCATTCATTTAGATATTAAAAAGGGTGAAAAGATTGCCATTGTCGGGAAAAATGGAGCAGGGAAGTCAACTCTAGCCAAGGCCATAAGTAGCTTTATCCAGACGGAAGGTCGCTATCTTTGGGAAGGGCAGGATATAAAAGGAGATTCTGTTGCAGAGCGGGCGGAACGAGTAGGCTATGTGCTGCAAAATCCCAATCAAATGATTTCAACCAATATGATTTTTGATGAGGTGGCTCTGGGACTACGTTTGCGAGGTGTGGACGAGCAGGAAATTGAAACGAGAGTCTATGAAACCTTGAAAATCTGTGGTCTCTATGAATTCCGTAATTGGCCTATTTCTGCCCTGTCATTTGGTCAGAAAAAACGTGTGACTATTGCCTCAATTTTGGTCTTAGGCGCTGAAATCATTCTCTTAGATGAGCCAACAGCAGGTCAAGACCAGAAGAACTATACTGAAATTATGGACTTTCTCGAAGAGTTGCATCAAAAAGGGCATACCATTGTCATGATTACCCATGATATGCAATTGATGCTAGATTATTCAGACCGAGCCCTTGTCATGGTAGATGGAGAATTGATTGCCGATACCGATCCAGCTAGTCTTTTGAGCAATCCTGAGCTGTTAGTAAAAGCCAATCTAAAAGAAACTTCAATCTTCAACTTGGCTAAGAAACTCGACGTGGATCCACTTGCGTTAACGGCATTTTACAAAGAAAGGAGAGAAGGATGCAAGCTAAATTAATCGGTTACCAGCATAGAGATACTGTGATTCATCGCTTGTCAGGTGCTGGGAAACTCCTCTTTTTCATTCTCGTGTCATTGGCTGCCATGATTAGCTATGATACCAGACTGCTTGTTCTGATTGCCATCTTTTCGGTTTTTCTCCTCTATTTGTCAGAAATCCGTTTTAAAGATGTTTCCTTTGTAGCCGTTTTTGCGACGGTATTTGCTGTTTTAAACGTCTTGATGGTCTATCTCTTTTCCCCCGAGTATGGGGTTGGACTTTACGGAGAGAGAAGTGTGATTTGGCAGGGAATTGGTGCCTACACTCTGACCAGCCAGGAGCTCTTTTATCTGCTAAATTTGGCCATTAAGTACCTTTGTACCATTCCTCTGGCTATTATCTTTTTGATGACAACCCATCCTAGTCAGTTTGCTTCTAGTTTAAATCAAATTGGTGTGTCCTACAAGATTGCCTATTCTGTCAGTCTGACCTTGCGTTATATTCCAGATTTGCAGGAAGAATTCTTTACTATCAAGATGTCTCAGGAAGCGCGTGGGATGGAATTATCCAAGAAAGCTTCTCTTATGCAACGAATCAAAGGCAATCTGCGCATTATTACTCCCTTGATTTTTAGCTCGTTAGAACGCATTGATACCATTGCGACTGCCATGGAGCTTCGCCGCTTTGGGAAAGAGAAAAAACGCACATGGTATAGTTATCAGGCCTTGAAAAAAGGAGACTATATTACCTTGCTCTTGGCAACCTTGTTTTTAGTAGTTAGTTTACTACTTATCTTGCAGAATCAGGGACGATTTTACAACCCTTGGAAATAGCTTGAAAAAATTGAAAAAATTGAAAAAATCAAGTCATTTCTATTGACAATGATTCTGAAAGTGTTATACTAAGAAAGTAGTTTCGCTGATTTACTTCAAACCTGTTGTGAGGTAAGTTAACGATGCCTTAACCACGCTGTTTGCTGAGCTTGACTCCGGGCAGTGTGGCTATTTTTTTGCAATGGTGAAAGGAAGCAAGTCATGACAAATCACATTGTATTATTTGAACCTCAAATTCCACAAAATACAGGCAATATTGCGCGTACTTGCGCTGCGACCAATTCTCCCCTCCACATCATCAAGCCAATGGGCTTTCCTATTGATGACCGCAAGATGAAGCGGGCTGGTTTGGATTATTGGGATAAGCTAGAGATTTATTTTTACGAGAGTTTGGAGGATTTCATGTCTCAGATGAAGGGCAAACTCTATCTGATTTCGAAATTCGCGGAAAAAGTCTATTCTGAGGTGGATTTATCGACTGACGAGGACCATTATTTTCTCTTTGGACGTGAAGACAAGGGCTTGCCTGAGGACTTTATGCGAGAACATCCTGAAAAGGCTCTCCGTATTCCCATGAATGATGAACATGTCCGCAGTCTCAATGTGTCTAATACCGTCTGCATGATTGTCTACGAAGCTCTCCGCCAGCAGAACTTTGCAGGTCTTGAGCTCGTTCATACCTATGAAGTGGATAAATTGAAATAAAAAATGAAAATGGAAATGAACAAAATGCTTGCGCTTGCAAGCGTTTTTTGTTATGATAAAAGAGTCTTCAGGGCAGGGTGTGATTCCCGACCGGCGGTGACTTTAACTAGGAAATGATCTTTTCCTTTTATACTTTGTTGACAAGCTTTGCCTAACCAGAAGTTATGCCTACAGCTTGTCGCCTAGTCTAAAAGAAAAATCTCTATTTCCTTCTCTTTAAAGAAGTCCGCGAGCGCAAGCTGATGTGGTGAGATTCCACAACCGACAGTATAGTCTGGATGGGAGAAGACGAAAGAATAGCTTTGTCTGTTCTGATAGATTTATAGCTAGATTGTAACCGCTTGCTTGAATTTCCTTAATAGAGTGAGAGGGAACTTTTGGGATATAAAAAGTGAGAATAGATAGAGGAATCCTTTCTAACTTCTTCTGATTTTATAGAAAATTGGAGGAACCTGTTATGACAAACACACGTCGACTTTCGACCATTGCAATTCTATCAGCCATCTCATTTGTGCTGATGTACTTTGACTTTCCGCTTTTGCCAGCGGCGTCCTTCCTCAAGATAGAATTTAGTATATTGCCAGTCCTTGTGGGCTTGGTGGTCATGGATTTGCCTGCTGCGCTAGGAATTCTCTTGCTTCGCTCACTCTTGAAACTGCTTCTTAACAGCCAGGGAGTGAATACTTACATTGGCTTGCCGATGAATATCGTAGCTTTGGGAGTTTTTGTCATCGTATTTGCTTTGATTTGGAAAAAGGAACGGACAACCCTTCGTTTCTTACTAGGCTCTCTGGCTGGGACTATTGGTTTAACCGTGGCTATGTTGGTTCTCAACTATGTTTACGCTGTTCCTTTGTACGCTAAGTTTGCTAACTTTGATATTGGAAAAATTTTGGGACTGTCCAACTACCTAATGACCATGGTATTACCTTTTAATTTGATTGAGGGTGTAATCTTCTCCGTTTCATTCTGGTTGTTGTATGTTCTCTTGAAACCAACCTTAAAACATTATGAAAGATAAACAAACATTTTTGATGAAGGGCAGTTTTGCCCTTTTACTTTTCGTCCTTCTTGGCTATATGGTCAAATTTTACCCTGAAACGCTGGTCGGTTTTGACCAACCGATACAGACTGCCGTTCGAGGAGACTTGCCAGATTACTTGACTATTCTTTTTAGGGCTATCACACGCTTGATTGATATTCCAGTGATTATCACTTGGGTTGTCATTACAGCTTTTATCTTTTATCGTAAGCTATGGAAGATAGAAAGTTTCTTCATGCTGGGGAATTTGGCTTTGGCAGGTCTTTTAATCGTGACCTTTAAAAATATCTACCAGCGCCCACGACCAGCTATTTTACACTTGGTAGAGGAGAAGGGATTTTCCTTTCCAAGCGGTCATTCTCTGGCTGTAACCTTGATGGTAGGCACTCTGATTGTCGTCCTCAGTCAACGGATGAAAGATCCAGTCTGGAGAAAAGTCATGCAAATCGTGCTAAGCCTTTACTTAGTCAGTGTGTTGGTATCGAGGGTCTATCTGGGAGTTCATTACCCATCAGACGTTCTTGCCAGTCTCTGTGTGGGCTTGGGAGTCTTGTTTATCGAGTTTCCCTTCTATGATAAGCTCCGCTTCCAATGGCGATTTAAAGGCAAGCAGAAGTGATGGAAAAGATAAAAAATTGTACAAATACAAATAGAACCATATAAAATATATACTTGAAACATGTTTTGGTGTTTGATATATTTTAATAAATAAAGCAAGGAGGAAGAAAGTGTGGGTATGTTATTAGCGACACGCTTAAAAAATAAAAGAAAGGAATTAAAATTATCTCAAAAAGAATTAGCTGAGGGGATTTGTGAGCAAGGGCAGATTAGCCGTATGGAGCAAGGTAAATACTCACCTGGGTCAGAATTACTCTTTCAACTATCTAAGCGATTGAAGGTGAGCATGGATTATTTCTTTGAAGATACTGAGGTTTCTAGTTTAGAAAATATTGATAAGTTTAAAGAATTATCTAAGAAATTTTTGGATGAGAGGGAATATGAATCTCTCCATTACATCTATGAACTGGAAAAATCTAAACGTGCTCGTCTATCTGCTAAAGACCAGATTTATTTGGACTGGATTGATACATTAGTTCAATTCTGTTATTTAAATCATCAAACAGGGGCAGTTGCGAAACTGGAAAAAATACTGTTATCTCTGAAAAAATCTGATTTTTACTATCTACAACTGGGAAATACCTTGGCTAATTTTTATTTTGATATGGGGCAGGAAGACACATATCAGGAACTCTATCAACTTTTAAAAGAGAACCTCCAGTCACTATCTGTTCATCATTTGGAACAGTTAGAATTGATGATTAAATTCCGATATAACTATTGTAGATATTTGTGGTTGAATGAACGAACATCTGAAGCTATAGAAGAAATTACAGAAACGATAGCTATTTGTAAAAGATATAATAGTAGTTATCGATTAGCAGATTTGTATTGTTTATTGGGAAATATAAGCGAGAGCTTTGCTGAAAGGGATAGGATACTAGGTTTTTATCAAGTATCTTATCAGCTTTACAAGCACGAAGAGAACCAGAGAATGATGCTAGAAATTGAGAAGGAAATGAAATTATTGGAAAGTGAAGATTAAGAAAAAGATTTGTATTTTTAGATAACTTAAATTCATATTTCAAAAAAAATAAGAAAATACCATAAAAATTATTGACAAACCAAAATTGATGTGTTAGAATATCATCAATAGTTTTTGATTTTGGTATTGGAGCTTTGGGGATATATTGGGCGTTGTTAGGATTTCAATTTCCTTTTGAGCTGAAGAAGGAGGCAATCCAATGAATACTTTTCTGACCAATAAAAATTACCGGATGTTGCTAATTAATCAATGGGTTTCGTCATTTGGTGATACGCTGTTTTATATTTCCTTTATTTCTTATGTATCGGGATATAAATTTGCTTCATTAGCTGTTCTTTGTATAACAGTTTCGGAGACTTTGCCGCAGATTTCTCAGTTGTTCACAGGCGTTATTGCCGATTTTCAAAAAAATCGTGTTGCAAAATATATTGCTATATTGGCAAGTAAGTTTCTGCTTTATACTCTATTGACACTGTTTGTAACGGATAAGAACTTTTCTATGGGGATGGTTTTTCTTATTTGTGGCATCAATCTTTTATCAGATACCATGAGTTATTTTGCAGGTGCTATGATTTCTCCTTTGTATGTGAGGATTATAGGAGATGATATGACAGATGCTATGGGGTTTAGACAGGCAACTGCTGGTGTAGTTAATATTCTTAGCAACCTTACAGGTGGAGTTTTGATTGGGGTCATCAGTCTTCAGATGTTTGTGGGTTTGAATGCTTTGACCTTTCTTTTTGCACTGTTGGGTGTGGTGTTTATTCGTACTTCTTTGAGAGATATTGAGGGACAGATGGAGGTTAGTAAAAGATTAACCGCAAAATCTTTTGGAGAGCATTTCCTCTATTCTATGAAGATATTGTCAAGTTTTCCAACCATCATCAAATTAATATTCATTGCAGCTATGAACCAAGTGATTTTAAGCATTATTACCCCTTTAACGACCTTGATGTTGATTCATCATCCATTTATCTTCTTTGACACTGGGAAATCCATTGCAGCATTGTCAGTGGTTATTTTTTCAGGAACGATTGTGGGAAGTTTTTTGAGTGGAGGTATCCTAAAAAATATTCCCATAAAAATGATTGTCTACTTTGAAGAAATTATGCATCTCTGTATTCTCTTTTCTTGGTTGACCAATCATTTCCTCCTTTTATTGGTAGTTGTCTTCTTATGCGCAGTTGCAGTAGGAATGATGGGGCCTCGGATTTTCAACCTTGTATTCTCGATGGTTCCAGAAGAAGTCATGGGAACCATCCAGTCAGTGCTTGGAGTATTCAATGTTGTTGTACCAGGAATTCTTAGCATGCTCATCGTTGCCTTAGCGAGTGCTACAAACATAAAAATCACAGTGCTTCCACTTTTTATTTTTGTATTGACTGCCTTAGCAATTGTGAAAGCAATGAAAATAGAGTAATAGTAGTATGAACTACTGTCTCTTTTTGGGTGGGAGTTCATTATCCATCAGACGTTCTTGCCAGTCTCTGTGTGGGCTTGGGAGTCTTGTTTATCGAGTTTCCCTTCTATGACAAGCTGCGCTTCCAATGGCGATTTAAAGGCAAGCAGAAGTGAGTATCGAATTCCCTTGAGGAGAAAGAAATGAAAGTCAATATAGCATATCTTCATCCGACTCAACTATACTTATTAGAAAAATGGACCATTCTGTATTATCCCATTACGCTGATTTAAGTTGGAGGAGCTCTTCCCATGCAACATTAGAGCTTATAAAGAGTCCGATCAATACCGTCCAGCTAGAAATTAGGAGGAATCAGCAAGTGATTCCCCTGTCCCTCATAGAGTGATTATAAAACCATACGATAAATGTACCTCCTTAATTAATAAAATCAGACTTTACATGTTTAGAGAGATGACTGTTCCCAAGAGATACCATAATTTCTACCGTAAGCAATATTATATTTCTATCTATTTTAGTCACCACCTAAAACTATGATTTTGCAAGAAAGGTTATGGAATTCTCAAGCAATATGGCTAAAATTAGATAGATATACAAAAGGAAAGATAGAAGCTTTCATATGTATGGTATATCAACACGAGAGCATAGTAATTGCGTAAAATATATTTTTTTGCTATACTAATCAATATTTATTTGCAAAAGGAATGAGTTAAGATAAGCAATAATAATTTTAAATACTTACTTTGCAATCAAATTTTTAACTTGATTGCAAATATTTTTTTCAGTGTAACAATCATCTCAAAGGTTTATTCACAAAGTAATTCTATCAGTGAATCAACATTTGTTTTGATAATAGGAACTATTTCAGCAGTTATAGGAGGTTTGATTGGACCTATTTTTTAGACAAAATTTCACATAAAAATGTATTGTCGTTTACTAATCTGATTGGTGGGCTAGTTACTCTGTCTTATACCATTATCAGTTCATTTAATGATAGTATTATAATAACCTATTCCACAGTCTTTTTAATAAGCATCACCAATAGTTTTTATACTCCTGCACGTCTAGCTATTGTTCCTAGTATAGTTGATAATGATGCGATAGTAAAAGCAAACGGTCTCACCCTAAGCATTCGTCAATCCGTTCAAACAGCAGGCTGGGCACTTGCAATTCCATTGTCTACGTTACTAGGTTTGCAATATTCATTATATTGTATATCTTTGTGTTTCTTGCTCTCCTCAGTTCTAAGTTTTTATATTCACGTTGAAAAGAATCAACATAAACCAAACTCTTCCAAAAGTTCATATGTATATCAAATTTTTGAAGGTCTCATACCTATAAGGGATAATCCTGTCATCAGGGATATAACTATTATGGATATTATTGAAAATTTTGCAAATGTGATTTGGACATCTTCATACCTCCTAGCATTTACAACCACTATCCTTTTAACAAGTGAAACTTGGTGGGGATACCAGGGTTCAGCATACTTCTTAGGGATTATAGTTGGAGGAGGGGTAATAACAAAATACTCTCATAAACTTCAACATTTTCCAGGAAAATTTTTGTTTATATCATCACTTCTTGTTACACTACTCACACTATTTTACACTGTTAATAGAAGCCCTATCATAACAATTATTATTTCTTTTCTAGTCGGCCCCCCTGCACAAATTAGAAATATAATTCAAGAATCAATTATTCAAGAAAAAGTTGATCCTAGTATATTGGCAAGAGCTTTTGCTGCCAGAAGTGTTTTAATGCAACTAATGTATGCTGTAGCGCTAGTTTCATTTAGTTATCTAGCAGACTTAATTGGAATTTTGCCAGTATACTTTATTTCAGTTATCATTTATTTTGCAATTTCATTTATTCCTGTAATATCGTCAGCATTAAAAAAAACACTGTGAAATTATGTATTTTTATGGAGATATAAGACTTCATATATCGTTTTGAGTAGTTTATGAGTACAAGCTATGATAGTTTCCATCTTACTGCCTCCTATTCCATTAGATTAGACTTCCTGCGAAACAAAATATGGTAGAATAGTTCTATGAATTATGAAGCAAGTAAACAACTAACTGATGCACGATTTAAGCTCCTGGTTGGTGTTCAGCGCACGACTTTTGAAGAGATGTTAGCTGTATTGAAAACAGCTTATCAAGGTAAACACGCAAAGGGGGACGAAAACCTAAACTAAGCCTAGAATACCTTCTTATGGCGACTTCAATATGTGCGAGAATATCGAACTTATAAACAAATTGCGGCCGCTTTTGGTATT